>CAZPEZ010000014.1:0-67871 GCA_964585715.1 uncultured Occallatibacter sp. | reverse complement strand
GCTCGTAGGCGATGAAGAGCAGGGCGAGGCCGGGCGCCTCGTAGATGCCGCGGCTTTTGGCCTCGATGATCCTGTTCTCAATCTGGTCGGACATGCCGAGTCCATGGCGGCCACCGATGCGGTTGGCTTCGAGTAGCAGCTCTACCTGATCGGAGAACTCGCGGCCGTTGAGCGCCACGGGCAGTCCTTCGTGGAAGCGCACGGCGACTTCTTCGGCCTTCACCGGCACTTCGTCCCGCCAGAAAGTCGTGCCCATGATGGGGACGACAATGCGGATGGAGGAAGAAAGCTGCTCCAGGTCTTTTGCTTCGTGGGTTGCGCCGAGAAGGTTCGAGTCGGTGGAGTAGGCCTTTTCCGCCGACATTTTGTAGGCGAAACCCGACTTGTTCATAAAGGCAGACATCTCGGCGCGTCCGCCGAGCTCGTCAATGAAAGCATCGTCAAGCCAGGGCTTGTACACCTGAAGACCGGGATTGACGAGCAGGCCGTAGCGGTAGAAGCGCTCGATGTCATTGCCTTTATACGTAGAGCCATCGCCCCAGACGTGGACTTCGTCCTCCTTCATGGCGGCGACAAGCATGGTGCCGGTGACGGCGCGGCCGATGGGCGTGGTATTGAAGTAGGTGATGCCGGCGGTGCTGATGTGGAAAGCGCCGGACTGGAGCGCGGCGATCCCCTCGCGCACGAGCGGGCCACGGCAGTCGATGAGGCGGGCCTTTTCCGCCCCGTACTCGAGCGCTTTGCGCGGAATCTCATCGTAGTCGGATTCGTCGGGCTGGCCCAGGTTGGCCGTGTAGGCGTAGGGGATCGCTCCCTTCTGCCTCATCCAATGCAGGGCGGCGGAGGTATCGAGTCCGCCGGAGAAGGCAATGCCAACCTTTTTACCGACGGGCAGGGATTCGAGAATTACGGACATGCTTGGATACCTCAGAGGGGCAGGGTCACTTCACCTGCGCCGGATACAAATCAGTTCTGCTGGAAACTTGCAACATTGGCCAGGCCGCCGAGCAGCAGGAGCAGCAGCGCCTTCTGTGCATGGAGCCGGTTTTCCGCTTGATCGAAGACGATGGACTGCGGGCCATCGATGACCGCATCGGTGACCTCGTCGTTGCGGCGCGCCGGCAAGCAGTGCATGAACACTGCGTGCGACGCCGCTTTCTGCATCAGGGCATCGTTCACCTGGAACGGCCTGAAGATGGGCGCTCGTTTGGTTGATTCGTGCTCGTAGCCCATGCTGACACACACGTCGGTATAGATGGCGTCGCAACCTTCGGCCGCTGCCTGCGGATCCTGCAGCAGACGGAGCTCGCAGTGATTGGCCTCTGCCCGCTCGCGCGCGATGGTCACGATCTCGATGTCGGGTGAGTAGCCGCGCGGCGTAGCAACGGTCACGTTCACGCCAAGCTGCGCACCCGTAAGCATCAGCGAGTGGCACACGTTGTTGCCATCGCCGACGTAGGTGAAGTTGAGACCCGCGAGGGAACCGAAATGCTCTTCCAACGTCATGAAGTCGGCCAGCGCCTGGCAGGGATGTTCGAAGTCCGATAGGGCATTGACGACCGGGACGCGTGCGTTGGCGGCCATCTCGGTGATGGTGTCGTGTGCGTAGGTGCGCAGCACGATGACATCGACCCAGCGCTCGACGTTGCGCGCCACATCGGAGATGGACTCGCGTTCGCCCAGCGGCGAGTTGGTGTGGTCGACAAAGATCGCGTTGCCGCCCATGGTGTTGATGCCAGCTTCGAAGCTCATGCGCGTGCGCAGACTGGCCTTCTCGAACATGAGCACCATTTGCTTGGCGTCGAGCGCGTGGCGATACTCGCGCGGGTTGCGCTTGATGTCGTGGCCCAGTTTGAGAATGGCGCGGACTTCGCCGCTCGAGAGGTCGGAGATGGAGCACATGTCTTCGCCGGCCATGCGGGCGGCCGCGGCCAGGACATCGGCGTCCTTTTCGACTGGAATGTCGGGTTGCAAGATCTTAGTGGCCACGAGTGGGTCCTCCTACGGATTGGGCTGCGGATGGGGCGACGGCCTGCGATGCGTACTCGGTCAGAATCTGGTCGAGTGCGGCGATTGCGGTATCGACGTGCTCGCGCTTCAGGATGAACGGCGGCAGGAAGCGGAGAACCGTGTCGCTGGTGCAGTTGATGAGAATGCGCCGTTTGAGCATCTCCGCGACGACAAGCTTTGCGAGATCCGGCGAATCGAGGTCGGCAGCGAGCATCAGGCCTTTGCCCCGCACATCGACGATGGCATCGTGACGACCGGCGAGCCAACGCAGCTGTGTCTGGAAGTAGTCGCCGATCTCGATGGCGTTGCGCAGCAGACCTTCCTTTTCGATGGCGTCAATGACGGCGATAGCGACAGCGCAGGCCAGTGGGCCTCCGCCGAAAGTAGTGCCGTGCATGCCTGCGTGAATGGCGCGTGCGGCCTCTTCCGTGCAGAGCACAGCGCCAAGAGGAATGCCGCCTGCAAGCGGTTTGGCAAGAGTGACGACGTCCGGGGCGATGCCGTAGTGCTGAAAGGCGCACCACTTGCCGGTGCGGCCCATGCCAGCCTGAATCTCATCGACGACTAGGAGAGCGCCGGTGGTGCTGGTGAGTGCGCGTGCTTCGGCGAAGAACTCCTGTGTGAGCGGACGAATGCCGCCTTCGCCCTGGATGGATTCAACGAGGACGGCGCAGACATCGCGCGAAAACTTGGCGCGCAGGTCGGCGGCATCGTTGAAGCGCACGAACTCGACACCGGGCACGACGGGTCCGAACGGCTCGCGGTACTTCGCTTTGTAGGTTGTCGAGACGGAGCCGAAGGTACGGCCGTGGAAGCTCTGCTCGAGAGCAAGAAACTTGGTGCCGATCGTCTTGCCTTCGCTGCGCAAGAGGCCTGCATGGGCGCGGGCGAGTTTCAGCGCTCCTTCCCAGGCTTCGGTGCCGGTGTTGGCAAAGAAGACGCGATCGAGTCCAACGCGCTCAGTAAGTCGCAGCGCGAGCTCAGCCTGACCCTCGTGATAGAAGAGGTTCGAGGTGTGGATCAGCGCGCGGCTCTGTTTTGCGATGGCCTCTTCAATCGCGGGATGCCCATAGCCAAGGGCGTTGACGCCGATACCGCTCAGCAGATCGAGGTACTTCGTACCGTTCTCGTCGACGAGGTAAACACCCTTGCCATCCACGAAGAGAATCGGATTCCGCTCGTAAGTTTGCAGCAGCAAGCGCTCTTCGGCAGCACGAATTTGATCCAACTTAGTCACTGAAAAATCCTCCTCAGGCCACCATCACTTCAGTGCCTTGGGCTACGCGCGAACTGCACAAGTCGGGCAGGGAAGCGGCCGCTTCAGCAGGGAGAATGCGGACGCGCTTGACACCATTCAACAAAGCATCACGGCAGGCGCCCAGTTTGGGCAACATGCCGCCGGTAATGATGGCGTTTTTGGCCATCTCGGCAATCTGATCGATTGACAGCCATCGCATCACTTCGCCGTTCGATCCTTTGACGCCTGGGACATCGGTAAGGAAGACCAGCGCATCGGCGTGGCAGGCTGTGGCGCAGGCAGCAGCCATCTCGTCGGCATTGATGTTGTAGTACTCGCCGTCGAAGCCGAGAGCCATCGACGAGATGACCGGCACGCCGTTCAGCTGCCAGATGGCGTCAAGCCAACGCGGATCGCTGGCGACGATTTCGCCGACGTAGCCAAGATCGGGCGCAGTGCGTTTTTTGCGTGCACGGAACAGCAGCCCGTCGCCACCGGACATGCCGACCGCGGGCTGCCCCAGCGCGCCCAGCGCGGCGACGAGACGCTTGTTGACTTTGCCCGCGAGGACCATGAGCGCGACGTCGCGGGTCTCGGCGTCGGTTACGCGCAGGCCGGCGATGAACTCGCTCTGCTTGCCGAGGGCTTTCAGCATGCTGGTGAGCTGCACGCCGCCACCGTGAACGACGGCGACTTGATGGCCGTCGCGAACGAGTTCGGCGATGGCGCGGACGCAGCCGTCGAAGAGCGCGGGGACTTCAAGACCTGCCCCGCCTAGTTTGACTACATATTTCATTCGAGGCCCTCCGCTTCATACTTCATTCGAGACCCTCGGCTTCGCCGTAGCCAAGCATCACGTTGAGATTCTGCACAGCCTGTCCGGATGCGCCTTTGAGCAGGTTGTCGAGACAACTGACGATGACGGCGCGACGGCCGTCGGACGAAAGCTCGAAGCCGATATCCGCATAGTTGGTGCGCACCGAGTACTGGATCTGTGGCAGCGTGTCGTCGTAGAGGCGGACCATGGGGCTGCCTGCGAAAAAGCTGTGATAGGTTTGCGCGACGGACTCGCGCGTCTGCGGCTCCCGGAAGTGCACGTAGAGCGTGGACAAGATTCCGCGCGGAATCGGCAGCAGGTGCGGCGTGAAGACGATCTGATCGCTGCGCAGACCGATCTGCTCGAGTAGTTCGCCGGTGTGGCGATGAGAAAAGACGCCATAGGCGGAAAGATTGTCGGCCGCGTACATGAAGTGCGTCTTCGCGGTTGGCGCTTTGCCTGCTCCACTGACGCCGCTCTTGGAGTCGGCGACGATCCCGTGCGACAGGTCGACGAGGCCCGCGGCAACCAGCGGGCGAAGAGGGAGAATCACGGATGTGGAATAGCAGCCGGGATTGGCGACAACCTGCGCCCCCACGATATCGCTGCGATGAAGCTCGGGCAGACCGTAGATCGACTTGGCCTGGATCGCCGTCGCGATGGAGGAGCCCTCGTCTTTGAATTTGTAAACGGCGCGATGGGCAGCGTCGGTCAGACGCCAGGCGCCGCTCAGGTCGATGACGCGGAGCCCGCGGTCGAGCGCTTCGGGGACCCACTCGCGAGACTGCTCGTGCGGTGTGGCGAGAAAGAGAATCTTCACGCCACGATCCTTGAGCAGATCCCAGGAGAAGGGCTGGAGCTTGAGTGAGCCGGTACCGTTGTTGTCACCGAGCTGCGGATGGATGTCGACGAGAGGCACACCGCCGCGGGCAGCATCCTCGGCTTCAACACGTCCGGCGAAGACGGGAGGCACACCTTTGAGGCGCGGATGGCGCAGAAGGAGCCGCGCCAGTTCGGCGCCTGCGTAGCCGGTCACTCCGACAACTGCGGTCTGGACTGGCTGCGTCATGACTCCAACATCGTCCTTAGGCGGGATTCGACTTCGCCAGCTCTGCGCTGATCGGGGCAAATGACAAGCACGGTGTCGTCGCCGGCGATGGTGCCGACGACCTCGGGCCACTCTTCGTAGTCGAGCGAGGCGGCGACGGGCTGAGCGCCGCCCATGACGGTCCGGATAATGACCTGATTCATGGCGTGGTGCACGCGGAGGCCAAAGCTCTCGATGACTTCAGTGACGGTCGGCGGCGTGTCGTCTTCAACTTCGGCTGCTGCGGTGTGCCCATGTCCGTTGCCATTGGGCAGGGAGTAGCCGCTGGGGCCCTTGAACAGGCGCAGCTCGTGAAGATCGCGCGAGAGCGTGGCCTGGGTGACCGCGAAGCCGCGGCGGCGCAGCTTGCGGCGCAGTTCGTCCTGGCTGGAAACCGCGGAGTGGCCGATCAGATCCCGAATTGCGTTGTGCCGTTGAACCTTCATTTCAATCTTTCAGGCAAAGCGAAAGCGCGGCTGCACACTGCGGCCGCGCTTGCATAAATATACAACGATACTGTATAACTATGCAAGACCGTTTCCGGTTCTTTTTCACGACAATCTGACTGGCGATTTGAGGTTCTTCAGCAGTTCCCTTGAGCGGGATCAGGGCCGGTCGAGCGGCAGCGCGATCGGGTTGTGGAAGATGGACGATCCCGGACCCGGGCAGATCTCTTAACAAAAAAGGTCGTATATTGGGATATGGGCTTCCCCACTCGATCAATTCCTACGTCTACGCGAGCCGGTTCGCAGGGGAACCGCGGGAGCTACGGCTGCGCGCAGAGCCCGGCATACCTCGAAAATAGCCTCGTCGATCCTCGTTTCGACTCTGATTCCTGCGGCGTCGGTTTTGTTGCGCAGCTTTCCGGCGAGCCTTCCCACACAATCCTGCAGCATGCGCTGACCGCCCTGGGACGGCTGGAGCATCGCGGCGCCGTGGCTGCCGACGGCAAGTCGAGCGACGGCGTGGGCGTTACTGTTGTGATTCCCCGCGACTGGCTTCTGGCGAGGACTGAAATCGTTCTGCCGGAGTGGAAGCCACTGGGCGTAGGCGTGATCTTTCTGCCGGAGGAGGCCGCGGCGCCGCGCGGGGAGATCGAAGCGGCCCTCGCAGCGCAGGGAATGGAGGTGCTGCAGTGGCGGCCGGTGCCGGTGCGTCCTGAAGTGTTGGGCGAAATTGCGAACTCGTCGCGGCCGGCGATGTGGCAGTTGCAGATTACGAGCGATGAGCCGGAGGGATTCAATCGGCGTCTTTTTTTAGCGCGGAAGCAGTTTGAGCGGTCAGGGCTGCCCGGCTATGTGGCGAGCCTCTCGGCTTCCACGATGGTGTACAAGGCGCTGTGCGCGGGACGGTTGCTGGCCGAGTTTTATCCCGACCTGGCCGATGCCGAATTCAAGACGCCGATTGCGCTCTTCCATCAGCGGTATGCGACGAATGTGTTGCCGTCCTGGGACCGGGCGCAACCCTTCAGGACGATTGCGCACAATGGCGAGATCAACACGATCTGGGGCAACCGTTCGAATATGGAGGCGCGTGCCGCGACGATGTCGCTCGATCTGCACCCAGTGCTCTCGACGGGCGGATCGGATTCGACGTCGCTCGACGAGATTGTCGAACTGCTGTCGCACAACGGCCGTACCGTGGGTGAAGCGCTGCGCATGTTGGTGCCGCCGGCCAATCCCGGCAACCGATCCTCGTTTCTGCAGTACAGCGGTGACCTGATTGAGCCATGGGACGGGCCCGCTGCGTTGGCATTTACCGACGGACGGCAGGTGGGCGCGATTCTCGACCGCAACGGACTGCGGCCTTGTCGATTTGCGTTGGATGACAAAGGATTGGTCTACGCGGGTTCCGAGGCTGGTTTGGTCGACATGGACCCGGAGCACATTGTGCATAGCGGCCGTCTGGGGCCGGGGCAGATGATCGTCGCGGACCTCGACTTCAATCGCTTCTTCGAGAACGACGAGATTCTGCGCATCTACGACACGAAGCGGCATTACCAGGATCTGATCATGCTCGATACGCCGCTCGAGGATTCGGAAGCGACACCGGCAGCTCTTGATCCAGTTGAGTTGAATCGTCTGCAGCATCGGTTCGGTTACACGCGCGAAGACGTGCGCATGATCCTGCAACCGATGGCCGCAGAGGGTAAGGATGCGGTGTGGTCGATGGGCGACGATACGGCAATTGCACCGCTGGCCAGGGCGCCGCGGCCGCTGTATGCATTCTTCCGGCAACGTTTCGCGCAGGTGACGAACCCGCCGATCGATCCGTTGCGCGAGGCGGTGGTGTTTCAGATGCACACGCGACTGGGACCGTGGCCGCATCTTCTTGAAGTACGCGAACCGTTACCGGGCCTTTCGTTGCGTTCGCCGATTCTGACGCTGGGACAAATGCATGCGCTGCGCCATGCTCATCACGGACAGACGGGCAAGATGCCGCACGCCATCCTGAACTGTCTCTACTCGCCGGACACGACGCTGGAGGTTGCGGTCGACATTCTGACCACGCGAGCAGTGGAGCTGGTGGCGAATGGCGCGTCGCTGCTGATTCTGTCGGACCGAGAGGCAACACCCGAAGCGATACCGATCCCGATGGCGATGGCAGCCGGCGCGGTGCACATGGCGTTGACGCGGGCCGGTGTACGCGCCGAGGTGGGCCTGGCTGCTGAAGCGGGGGATTGCCGCGAGATTCACCATGTTGCGGTCCTGTTGGGCGTGGGCGCCGGTGCGGTGTGTCCCTGGCTGGCGCTGGAGACGGCGCGCGGCCTTGACCCAGAGAAGGGCGAAGAGAATCTCTTGCACGCGCTTGAACTTGGGCTTGCTAAGGTGATGTCGAAGATGGGCATCAGCGTGCTCGATAGCTACTGCGCGGCGCATTTGTTTGATGCGATCGGCATCGCGCAGACCGTCGTCGATAAATGTTTCACCGGCGTGCCGGCTCCAATCGGAGGCTTCGGTTTTGCCGCGATTGAACAGTACGTGCGCAATTTGTGGCTTGGGGCCGAGAAGGGCGATGAGTCGGAGGGACACGATAGCGCTGTGGTCTCTGCGACCAAGCTGCGCGAGTTGCCGGACTACGGCTTTGTGCGCTTCCGCAAGGCCGATGAGGCGGAGTCGCACGGCTGGCAACCGCTGACGGTCCGCGCGCTGCAGACCGTCGTTGGATCGACGAAGCAGGGTGCGGCCGTGGCGCAAACTCCGTTCTCGACGTTCGCGGTTCAGGCCAGCGAAGCTGCCCCGACAAACCTGCGCGATCTGCTGGAGATTCGGCCCGCGGGGCCGGAGCTTGCGCTGGAAGCGGTGGAACCGGCGGGCAACATCACGAAGACGTTCATCGCAAGCGCGATGTCGTTTGGCTCGCTGTCGCCCGAGGCGCATCAGACGATTACCCAAGCGATGAACCTGCTGGGTGCGCGCTCGAATACGGGTGAGGGTGGTGAGGACCCTGCGGTCTACGCTCCAATTGACGGCGCGCCGTCGCTTTTGAACAACAAGATCAAGCAGGTGGCGAGCGCGCGGTTTGGTGTAACTGCTGAGTATTTGGCGCACGCCGAGGAGCTGGAGATCAAGATTGCGCAGGGCGCCAAGCCTGGTGAGGGCGGACAGCTGCCGGGCCACAAGGTCACGGAGCTGATCGCGCGTTTGCGTCATGCGCAGCCGGGGATGCAGCTGATTTCGCCGCCGCCGCATCACGATATCTACTCGATCGAAGACCTGGCGCAGCTGATCTGGGACCTGAAGCGGGTGAACCCGCGCGCTGCGGTGGGGGTAAAACTGGTGTCGGGCTGCGGTGTGGGGACGATCGCTGCGGGGGTCGCGAAGGCATACGCCGATTACATCGTGATCGCCGGGCACTCGGGAGGAACGGGTGCATCGCCGCTTTCAAGCATCAAGTATGCCGGCAATCCGTGGGAGCTGGGCTTGTCGGAGGCGCAGCAGGTACTGGTTCATAACGGCCTGCGTGGACGGGTGCGCCTGAGGACGGACGGCGGCCTGCGTACGGCGCGGGACATCGTGATGGCGGCGCTGCTCGGGGCAGACGAGTTCGCGTTCGGAACGTCGGTTCTGGTTGCGCTGGGCTGTGACATGGCGCGGCAATGCCATCTGAATACCTGTCCCACAGGTATTGCGACGCAGAGGCCTGAACTGCGCGCGAAGTTCCGCGGCAAGCCGGAGCATGTGGTTCGCTTCTTCGACGAGCTTGCGGCCGAAGTGCGGCAACTGCTCGCGACGCTGGGCCTGCCATCTCTGGCCGCTGCCACGGGACGTACTGATCTTTTGGAACAGGTGCGCTGGGATGCGAACCTCGATCTGAACGCGTTGCTGGCGGCAACCGCGATTGCGACCGAGACGGGTGGCGCGGTCCGCTGGGAGGGCGGCCGGAACGACCGTCCCGAGCCGCATGCGCCGATCGATGACGCGTGGGTGGAGCCCGCCCTGGAAGCATTTAAGGCCGGCACGCCGTATCGCGTCGAGACGCATGTGTCCAATGAGGATCGAACGCTGGGAGCGCGGCTGGCGGGGCAGCTGGCACTCTTCCGCACACAGAATCCGACAACGACGGGCTCGGATCTAACGTTTTCGATGAAGGGTACAGCCGGGCAGTCGTTCGGCGCTTTTGCGGTTTCTGGGATGACGCTGCAGCTGGAAGGTCTGGCGAACGATTTTGTGGGCAAGGGTCTTTGCGGCGGCGAACTGGTTCTGCGCGGACGAGGACGGGTCGCACTGGAGAGCGAGAAGCACACGCTGCTGGGGAACGTGGCACTGTACGGAGCGACGGGCGGATGGCTGTTCGCGGCTGGACGTGCGGGCGAACGCTTTGCTGTGCGCAACTCGGGTGCGCTGGCGATCGTCGAAGGTGTGGGCGATCATGGCTGCGAGTACATGACCGGCGGGCTGGCGGTGATTCTCGGGGCGACGGGAATCAACTTCGGTGCGGGCATGACAGGCGGCCTGGCCTGGGTCTACGACGAAGATGGAGGTTTTCTTGGCGCGAATCGCTACCACAAGTCATTTCTGCAGCCGGAGCGCTTTGCCGATCTTGACCACACGGCGCGTCAATCGATCCACGAGTTGGTGGAACTGCACGCGAGTAAGACCGCGAGCACGCGGGCTCAGTGGCTGCTGGCTAACTGGGAGCGTGAATCCCAGCGGTTTGTGCGAATGAGTCCGTCTCCCCAGGGGTGACGGCGACCGGTCCGGTCATGGCATGGAGCGGCTCGGAGAGGTCGGCCTTCTTGCGGCGTTTCCTGTCGTACATCGCCTGATCCGCGCGCGCCACCAATTCACGCAGTGAATCGAAGCGGTTGTCTGCCGATGTCGCGTAGCCAATGCTGAGGCTCAACGGAAACTTTCCGTAGGCGTCGGAGAAACGGGCGGCCGCCAGGTCCTGCAGACGCAGTGCCGAGGCTGCCACGGCCGCCTGATTGAATTGACCGGCGACAACGAATTCGTCGCCACCCAGGCGCGCAATGACGTCGGCATCGCGAAAGGTCGCGGTGAGCAGCTTGGCGGTTTCGGCTAGGGTGGCGGAGCCGGCATTGTGTCCCAACTCGTCGTTCACGCGCTTCAAATTATCCATGTCGACGAACAGGACGGAAAAGGGGACTTCGGCCCTCTGTGCCAGGCGCAGCGATTGTCCAGCGAGCAGGTTGAACCCGCGGACGTTATAGAGTCCGGTGAGCTCGTCACGGAGAGTCAGGTCGTGAATCTTCATCTCCATCTGGTTGATGTTTCGTACGAGGAGGATTAGCAGGGCAAACGCGACCACCGAAGCGACGGAGGCGAAGATTCCAAGCGCGTACAACGATGGAATAACGTGGGTGGTCAGGATGCGAGCCCGCCCTGCCTCCCGCATGAAAGGAAGCAAGAGCAGAAAAGGCGTGAGCCAGCGGGCAATCCTGCCGCCGATGCCTGAGCCAAGGAAGATCCGGAAGATTCCTACCTCGGCGCGTCGCGACAGAACAATGATCGTGAGGAGCACGAGGCAGGCCAGAGTCACCGGCGGGGGAATGCCTTCGAGCGACGAGTCGGGCAGATGAAGGCTTCCGAATGCGAATTCGGAGACGAGAATCAAGACCAGGAGATGCAGGCAGCTGACCGCGATGTCGGCGACGCGAGCGGCAGGGCCTTCAGCCGATCGGATCAGGAGGAGAACAACGGAGATCAGAATCAGCGCAATTCCTGTGAAGAGATGCACGCCGTCGCTACGCATGACAAACTGCGCAGGGGGTGCGTGCTCGAAGAACGAGCCGAATGCTGCCAGCGCAGAGAGAATTCCGAAGGCGCGGCTCAAACGCTCCCAACGAGTCAAGCGGTCCGCATCGGAGAGGAACAGGCTCAAGGCCGAGAACAGGGCAGCCAGAGCAAACGAGGCATGCATCTCGGTCAGGCTTGCGGGGAGAGCGCTGCCAATCGCAGGAAAGGGCCGGGCGCAGAGCGCCAGCACCGCAAGCTGAACGACGAGCGCAAGGCAGACCTGGCGCACGAAGAACAGCCGATGGATGAGATCCGGACTGGGCTGGTTGGGGCTAACCGAGTTGTTACTCTTGTGCATTGGTTCGAGCGACTGTTGCTGGACCGCGGCGAAGCCAATCCTCCAGTCGTGTTAGTCCATTTATAGCAACGGATTGGCGACGGAAGGAATGGCACTTTCGTCCCATGGGTACGCGGAAGTAAGGAGCCGTTCCAGAACTCGGAAATCGGGCATTTTTGTGTCTGCATGGTTACTTTTGCAGTACTCGGCTCGATTCGGCAGGGGGCGCTGTTACACTCTCCGTGGACTTGGAAAGTGCGACGCGCCTAATCCGCCAATCCGACAACATGACCTCAGCTCCGCAGCTCTCCACCATCAATGATCTGTTTGTTCGGGTTGCCTCGGCGTCGAATCCGCGGGCAATCTTGTGGCAGGACGAATTTGGTCACTGGCAACCGATCTCTTCCGATCAGATTTATCAGCGAGTGCGTCAGCTCGCGAAGACCCTTTTGACATGGGGAGCGAACAAGGGTGATCGGATCGGTCTGATCAGCGAGAACCGCTGGGAGTGGGCGATCGCCGATTTCGCGACTCTGGCAATCGGGGCGGTCAATGTTCCCATCTATCCCACGCTCACGGGCGAGCAGATTGCCGAACTGATGCGGGACGCCAACTGCCGGATTGCGATTGTCTCGACACGCCAACAGTTCGACAAGCTGAACGCAGTGCGAGCGCAGACGCCGCTGGAGCGGATTCTGATGATGGAATCCGCCACACCGCCGGATGGAGTGGTTGCACTGAGCGAGGTTCTGGCGGGCGCGGACGAACGAGGGGCCGAGCGTGATCCCGTATTTGACGGACTGGTTCGTTCCGCGGAGCCGAAGGATCTGGCGACGCTCATCTACACCTCGGGAACGACAGGTGAGCCGAAGGGCGTGATGTTAACGCATGGGAACATCGCTGCCAATCAGAACATCACCGCGTATGAGTTCGACTTCAACGAGACGGACGCATGCATTTCGTTTCTGCCGCTTTCGCATATTACGGCGCGTGCCCTTGACTATGTGATGTATGGCCGGGGGGCGCAGGTAGCCTACTGCGCGGCGTTCGACAAATTGCCGCAGGCGATGAAGGAGGTACGTCCAACGGTTTTCGTCGGAGTTCCGCGCGTCTACGAGAAGATTCGCCAGGCTGTTGAGCAGAAGTCTTCCGCATCGCCGGTCAAGAAGAGAATGCTCGCGTGGGCTTTGAAAACAGGTGAGAGGAGCCGAGCGCTTGTTTATGCGGGCAGGCAACCTGCTTCTCTTCGTTGGAAGCTCGCGGCGAGGCTGGTCTACAGCAAGGTACAGGAAGCCTTTGGCGGAAGAGTAAGGTACTTTGTTTCGGGCGGAGCGCCGTTGGGGATCGATACAGCCAGTTGGTTCGCCGATGCCGGGATCGCGGTCTATGAGGGATACGGGCTCACGGAGACGTCGCCGGTTATTGCGCTCAATTCGCCGGTGAATCAGCACATGGGCTCGGTGGGTAAGCCGCTGCCCAATGTCGAACTGAAGTTTGCCGAAGACGGCGAATTACTGGTGCGGGGGGCGTCGGTCTTCGTCGGGTATTGGCAGAAACCCAGTGCCACTGCGGAGTGCTTCGATCAGGACGGCTGGTTCCGGACCGGGGACATTGCGCATCTCGACGACAATGGCTTTCTCTATATCACCGACCGCAAGAAGGAACTCTTAAAAACTTCAGGCGGCAAGCTGGTTGCGCCGCAGCCGATCGAGAACAAGCTCAAGAACAGTGTCCTGGTGGGGCAGGTGGCGTTGGTAGGCGACAAGCACAAGTTCATTTCGGCGATTATCTCGCCGAACTTCGCGGCGCTTGAAGAGCAGGCGCAGCGGCATGGAATCACCGCCGGTAACCGAGCCGAGTTGGTGGCCGACAGTCGTGTGGTGGCTTTCTACAGCGAAATCGTGCGTACGGTGAACGGCGGGCTGGCGAACTTCGAGACCATCAAGCGATTCCGCGTGGTTCCGGACGTGTGGACGCAGGAGTCGGGCGAGCTGACGCCGTCGATGAAGCTAAAACGGCGCGTGATTACCGGGAAGTATGCGGCGGTGGTCGCCGAACTCTACGCCGACGAAGCAACCGCCCGCGCCGACTAGGGGCGGCGGTAACGATGAGCTCGCGGTGCGACCAGACGCGCCTGGCCCAGATTCTCTGTAGAGCTCGGAAGAAGGGCGCTCCCCATGCGCCTACGGCGAGGATGCTGCCGAAGAGGATGACCGCGTCGATGCTCAAGCGGCCGGTGCGGTTCCAATAGGCGTCAGGTTCGAGGTCCAGCCAAAGAGCAAACTCGTCGAGGGTGAGCGCTGCACCTACGCCGTAGCCGATCGACATGAGACGGCTCAGAAAGATCGATGTAGGCGAGTGCGAGCGTCCGAGATCGAGAAGCCATCCGTAGCCGACGAGGAGCAGGATCAGGATGCCCCAGACCAAGTGATGGATGTGCCGTCCGCGGACCATCACCCATTCGAAGGGGCCGTGCTGGTGGATCACGAGGCTGACCAGCAGCCGCACGCCGACAAATGTAATGAGGAACGAGACCGAGGCCAGAAACATGCGACGCCGGGGCCGGTCGGGAATGGTGGATCGGATGAGGAAGCCGAACCGCGTGAGCTCGAGAAGCACCAGCAGGACAACGACAACAAGGCTTGCGAAAACCAGTAAGAGCAGCGCTCCGGTCCCGGGCATGTCTTATTGAATCACCTGCGGACCAGATTCCCAACACCAACCTGCACCGGTGCAATCCTTTGCCGGCGTGAGCGCGGTCACGATTCGGCTTTACAACCACGGAGTACACTGGTTAAGGTCGCAGGTCCGGCGACGCCGCCGGCTGCGAAGACTCAACAAATCCCGGCCGGCCAAAGGCCGAGCCATTTCGATCAGGGAGACATGCATGCGCGTTGCATTATTGACTGGAGGCGGTGATTGTCCTGGCTTGAACGCGGTGATCTTTGCCGCGGTTTGTAAGGGGATACAGACCTACGGCGATGAGTTCATCGGATTTCTGAATGGCTGGCGTGGTGTGTTGGACAATCAATGGATTCCGCTGACCCTGGAGAGGATCGACGGCATCCAGTTGAAGGGCGGCACCATTCTTCATTCATCGCGGACGAATGTGAAGAAGATCCCGGGCGGCATCGACAAGGTGCGCGAAGTTCTGAAGCTCAACAAGATCGATGCGCTGATTGCGCTGGGCGGCGACGACACGCAATCGGTCACGCTCTTCCTGAGTGAGAACGGCGTGCCCAGCATCGGT
Source organism: uncultured Occallatibacter sp. (assembly GCA_964585715.1). GTDB lineage: Bacteria > Acidobacteriota > Terriglobia > Terriglobales > Acidobacteriaceae > Telmatobacter. The sequence continues at coordinate 52,933 of CAZPEZ010000014.1, read as the reverse complement.
GTTCCCAAGACGATCGACAACGATATCAATGGAACGGACCAGACCTTCGGCTTTGATACTGCAGTCTCGATTGCGACTGAGGCTGTCGACCGCATTCACACGACTGCGGATTCGCATAATCGAGTGGTAGTTGTAGAGGTGATGGGACGCGATGCAGGCTGGATTGCGTACGCCTCTGGAATTGCCGGTGGGGCGCATGTGGTGCTGGTCCCCGAGCTAGAGATCGATATCGATCACGTGTGCAAGTTGCTCAAGTACAACTACGATCATGGCAAACACTATGGTGTTGTCGTGGTTGCCGAAGGCTGCCATCTGCCCGAAGTTGGCCAGGTGACTGGCTCGACCGAAGTCGACTCGTTCGGACACGCGCGGCTCTCGGGCATTGGCGAAGCGCTGGCAGATCTGATCGAAAAGAAGACCGGTTTCGAGACGCGGTCGGTGAACCTGGGGCATACACAGCGTGGTGGCGTACCGACGGCGTTCGATCGCTTACTCGGCCAGCGTTACGGCCTTCATGCCATCGATATGGTTCATCAGGGCAAGTGGGGCCGGATCGCGGTGTTGCACGGTACAGAGATTACCGACATCACCATCAAGGAAGCCATTGCCACCAATCGCCGTCTTGACGAGCGGTGCTTCAGCGTGATTCGGGACCTGGAAGCGAAGGTCTAAACGACGACGAGCGCAGACGCGCTCGGAAAGGAAGGCTGCTCGCTCGGGCAGCCTTTCTTTGTTTGCACACATGGAATACCGTCTCTACAAGCCGGACGACTTCGATTCTCTGTATGCGATCGAGGAGAAGTGCTTTCTGCCGCCGCTCCGGTTCGGACGGCGCTACATGCATTGGCTCGTCAACGCGCAGAATTCTGCGACGTGGATTGCAGAGGTTTCAGGCGCAATGAACAGTTTCGGCATTGTCGAGTGGACGCCATCGATCCACGGACTGAGCGCGTACATTCAAACCATCGAGGTTCTGGCCGCGCACCGGGGGCACGGTATCGGCAGGGAACTGCTGAGGCGGATCGAAGGGTCTGCGCGCGCCGCGGGTGCCACCACACTGTGGCTGCACGTGGATACGACCAATACGACAGCAATTCATCTCTACGAATCGAACGAGTTTGTGGAGGTCGGACAAGAAAAGAACTACTATGCCTCCGGCCGCGACGCGCTGATTTATCGGAAAAATGTGCAGGACTAATGTAACTGGCGCCGCGTCGGAATGCGTTGCGGCTTGCGTACAATGAAGGAAACTCATGTCCTTTAGTAAGCAGAATCTCCCCAAGTCAGTCCAGGCTTTGCGGAGTTATACGGGGCAGACGTTTCTGCACGATCTGTTGGCCGGCGTAACTGTGGGCCTGGTGGCGTTGCCGCTGGCTATGGCGTTTGGTATTGCCTCGGGTGTAACGCCGCAGGCTGGCCTCTATACGGCTGTGGTGGCGGGCTTTCTTATCTCGGCGCTAGGCGGCTCGCGCACGCAGATCGGCGGTCCGACAGGTGCATTCGTTGTGATTGTGGCCGGCATCGTCGCGCGCTTTGGTCTAAGCGGGCTTGCCATGGTCACACTCATGGCCGGCGTGATCCTGCTGGTGATGGGTTTGACCGGCCTGGGCTCCGCGGTACGATTTATTCCGCGGCCAGTGGTGATCGGATTCACCAACGGAATCGCAATTCTGATCGCATCGACGCAGATCAAGGACTTTTTCGGATTGCGCGTCGGTGCCGTTCCCAGCGAGTTTTTGCCGCGCATGCGGCTTCTTATCGCGCATCTGGGCGCTCTCAATCTTCCTGCACTCTTGCTCGGACTGGGAACGCTGGCGATTCTGCTTATACTGCCGCGTTTCACAAGCCGGGTCCCGTCGTCGATTGTGGCGGTGGTCGTCTGTACGGCCGTGAGTGCGTTTATGCATCTGCCTGTGGAGACCATCGGTACGCGATTCGGCGGGATTCCGCAGGGGCTGCCGCCGTTTGCGATTCCTGATTTTCACGCCGAACATATCCTGCCTTTGATCCCGTCGGCATTCACCGTAGCCTTGCTGGCCGCGCTGGAGAGCATGCTGTCTGCCGTGGTCGCCGACGGCATGACCGGCGATCGGCACAATCCTAATGTCGAACTGGTTGCGCAGGGCCTGGCCAACATCGCGTCGCCGGTCTTCGGTGGGATTCCGGCTACGGGAGCGATTGCGCGCACGGCAACGAACATCCGCTCCGGCGCGCGTTCGCCGGTCTCGGGAATGATTCACGCGCTGACGCTGTTAGTCATTCTGCTTGTGGCAGCGCCGCTGGCGAGCTACATTCCGCTGACCACGCTGGCTGCGGTTCTATTCGTGGTCGCGTATCGCATGGGCGAGTGGCATGAGATCGGCGGCATTCTGCAGCTTGGTTTCACCTCGGTCTCGGTCTGGCTGGTGACGTTCGCACTCACGGTCTTCGCCGATCTGACGGTCGCGGTCGGAGTGGGGATGGCCCTGGCCGCGCTGGTCTATATCTGGAAGGTCGCCGAGACCACGACCGTGTCTCCGGTGACGGACGATTATATTCGCGATGGGTTACCGCATACCCTGCAAGGGCGCATTGTGCCTCCCTACGTTACGCTGCTGCGCATCCACGGTCCGTTTCTGTTTGGAACCACTGAAAAGCTTGTGGACGCGACGGCGAATCTCGAAGCCTTTGCGCCTGTGGTCATCCTGCGCCTGCGCAACATGACGGCAATTGACGCGACGGGTATTCACGCCATTGAGACATTCGCGAAACGGCTGCACGAGTCAGGACGAAGCCTTCTGCTCTGCGGTGCGATGGAGCAGCCGTCGAAGCTGCTCCTGCAGCCTCGCTTTATCGAGCGCGTGAACCAGGCAAACATCATGCCTAATATCCAGGCCGCTCTGGATCGTGCGAAGGAAGTGTACGAGGCGCATTCTCAGCAGATGGCAAGCTAGTAGCGCCAGCTGGTCAGGTCTGTTCCCGGCGGTGCGGTCTTCTGGATGCGATCGAGAATCTTTGGCAAATACTGCGTGTTGTAATGCAGGCGCGAGTAGGCGTTGGGCAGCGTCGGATCGCCGTTCCAACAGTGTTCCGCGCGCGGGCCGTAGGTCACCTCGCCGCCGTAGGGCGGGTTCCTGGTCGAATCGAGAAAGTCCTGCATACGATAGACGGCATCATTCAGGAAGTAGGTGTCGTCGGCGCCAACATAGATGTGAATCTTGCCCTCGAGTTCGGGACCCAGCTTTGCCCAGTCTCGCTCCAAAATTGCCTCGAGATCGTAGTGCTGGCGCCAATATTCGGCGACGGAGTGATCGATCTTCCCGGTGACCTTGTCGAAGATTGCCTTGGGATAGCCATCGTCGCCGACGGGCCCATACACTGCCTGCCAGATATCGAACTGCTCGCCGCTGCGTCCATGATCCCCCAGAGCGAGCTCGTAGCGATTGATCTCTTCAGTCGTGATGAAGGTGTGCCCGAGGTAGTCGCGCATGGCTGGCTGAGCGACGCGCTTGTGAGCCCCTTCGAGGAAAAACGCATTGTCGTCGTCGTAGAGGTCTATATTCGTGAAGGCGTGGAAGTCGATGGGGTCAGGACAGGCCGCAAACGCGCCGTTGTAATGGTCGGGATAGAGGACCTGAACCGCCAGGGCCTCCCAACCGCCGGTAGAGCCGCCGTAGACAAACCGCGCCCAGCCCTGGCCGATACCGCGAAACTGCTTTTCGATCGCAGGAATCAACTCATTTTCGATGGCATCTCCGTAGGGGCCGACGTTGACCGAGTTCACCGCGTAGGAATCATCGTAGTAGGGGTTGGCGTGCTGAATCTTAACGATCAATACGCGGGGGAATCCCGGCGCAATCCACTGCTGATAGAACTTGTAGGCCTCTTCCTGCTGAATGCGGTTGTAGCCGGGCAGATGAAATCGTTCGCTGTAGTCGGGCTTGAGGTTCGGATCGGGAGGCGTCGTGCGGAAGTCGTCGAAGTCGCTCACGAAGTGGTCGTGGAAGAGGATGAGCGGGAAGTGCGCCCGCGGATGCTCGTCGAAACCCTCGGGAACAAGAACGATTGCACTGAGAAACATGGGGCGTCCCCAAAACTTGGTGAGCACCTGACTCTGTACACGAATATGGCGGACGTATTTGGTGTCAGCAGGTGGCGGGATGGACGGGATAACTTCAGTGAGAGTGATGGTGTAGTTTGTTGTCGAAGCGTCGACGTGGATTTTGACCGGCTTCGAGTAGAGATTGCCCGGTGAGATGTTCCAGTGCTGCCCCTCGCCCTGATCCATGTGGAGCTTGATTGTCTTCCCATCCGACCGGTGGAATGTCTCGTACTTGTTCAAGAGGGCTTGAACGTAATAGTCGCCGGCCGGAAGCTCTTTGAGACTGGGGACCGGGTAGCCCCATGCACTGGCGTCGACGATCTGCGGATGGTTGGGCTGCCAGCCGTCCACGGTGACACCGAAGACGATCTGCGAGCGTGGCGAGTCGTCGATTTGATTGCGCGGCTCATCGCTGGGGTCCGTCGAGAGCAAAAGCATCAGGCGTCCGTCAATCGGCTGCGCGCTGAGCGAGGCCGGGAAGCTGACGGTGAAGGACTGGGCGAGAAGAGACGGAGCAAACAGGAGAAGTGCCAAGCCGCAGCGATTCATGCTCGCTACTATACAAGGGCGTCCGGACGCTAGATGAGCGCGCTTGCTATTGAGCGCCGGATGCGCTCCTGATGAAGGTCGCGACACGATCGTGCAGCTGCTTCACGCATTCGTCGCGCACGTAGACCATGTGTCCCGACTCGTACCATGCGTATTCGATGTTTTTTGCCAGCGACGGCGGAATGGGCAAATGTTTCTCTTCGTATTCGGCGGCGAAGAACGGAGTGGCCATGTCGTAATAGCCGCCATTCAGCAGGACCTTGAGGCGCGGATTCATTTTCATTGCATCGGCCAGGTCGCTGGAAACATTGACACCGATCAGGTTGCCGTCGTGCTTGAAGCTCCATTTGTTGCCTTCCCACACAGAGACTTCGGGCAGGTAGGTTTGCCCTTCGCCATACTTCAGATCGCGCCGCATATAGTCGTTCAGCAGGGAGACATAGGCGGATGAGATGGCGGCACTCTGCGGATCGTATTCCGCGGCCTCGCTGAGCGGATTGAGCGAAGGGCCGGTAAAGCGCGTGTCGTACCGGCCGATCGTGATGTCGCTTTCATCCTGAAAACTCTTTTCGAATTCGCCTCCTGTCACTCGCAGATTGGCCTTGACCAGATAGGCGACCGGAAGGCCTGTGTAGTCATGCATCTTTTCGGCGACTGCCTGCTTTTCGGAGTCAGTGAGATCGGTGCCTTGCGCCAAAGCATGAGCGAAGGCACCGAGGGCGAAGTCTTCTACTTCTTTCAAGAAGGGCTCGAGTGCGGCAGGTTGCTGGGGCAGTTTTTTGTGATACCAGGCCGTGGCGGCAAAGGTGGGTAACGCGAGTTCGTACGGCAGATCAATGCCGGGGTTCGTGTTGGCAAAGTCGATGAACGAACTGAAGTTGAAGATCTGCGAGAGAAGGATGACTCCATTCAGGTCGATGGAGGCCCGATCTTCGAGCATTTTTGCCAGAACAGCCGAACGCGTGGTGCCATAGCTCTCGCCGAAGATGAATTTGGGCGAGTTCCAGCGGCTGTACTTGGTGATGAACCGTGCGATGAAACGCGTGAACGCGCCGCCGTCTTCGTCCACGCCCCAGAAGGCCTTTTCTGCATCTTTGCCGATCAGCCGCCCGAATCCAGTGCCGGGCGCGTCGATGAAGACCAGATCGCTGACGTCGAGGAGAGAATTGCTGTTGTCGACGAGCTTGTAGGGGGCAGCGGGCAGGTGCTGATCGCCGCTAGTGACTACATGCTTGGGCCCGAGGGAACCCATATGCAGCCATACAGTGGAGCTGCCCGGCCCGCCGTTGTAGAAGAACGTGATGGGCCGGTCTTCGGCCTTCGCGTCTTTCTTGAAGTACGCCACATAGAACATTCGCGCCACCGGCGTGGCATCCTTGGGGTCCTTGGGTTCGGAGATCGCCAGCTCGCTGCCCGGCTCGGGTTTGCCGTCCATGCCGAGCTGCGCATCCTGTGAGTCGGTCGCGCCCACCGTGATCGTTCCCGCTACAGCGGTGTAGACGATGTGCTGGCCATTCGTATCGGCTGCGCCCTGGGTTGTGGAATCTGTAGACGCGGCTCTCTCCGGGGCTTTATCGGCAGTCGAGGGCTTGGTGGAGGGGTTGTCCTCCGCAGCGCGGGCCAGGGGCGAAGTTAAGAGCGAGACAGCCAAGGCACAAGCAAGGCAGGGCGCGAGATGCATCAGTGGAATCTCCGGGTGCGGGGATGGTGTAGACAGCCAGTATAGACGTGCGATTGAGCGACGAGAGAGAAAGACGACGAGGCGTGCGGCTTTCGCGGCCTCTACTTTTGTGGTTTGTCGAAGGGCTGCTTATCGGTAATGCGTGGACGATTTTCGGCCTGCAGTTGCTTGCTGACCTGCTCGACTTCGCGAAAGACGCGGAGCAGGTTCCCGCCGAGAATCTTGCGGCAGTCATCGGCGGAGTAACCCCGCTCCATCAAGGCCGCTGTAATCTTGGGCAAGTCGGCCGGCGAATCGAGGCCTTCGGGCAACTGTCCGCTGACGCCGTCGAAGTCCGACCCGAGGCCGACGTGATCGACGCCTGCGACCTTGGCGATGTGGTCGATGTGATCGATGAGCATCGAGAGCGGCGGGCGGGGGATGCGATCGGCAAACTGCCGCTCCAGCTTGTCGATCTCGGCCTCTGGGGCTTCTTTGCCTTCGGCCTTGTACTTGTCCTTGAGATCCTGGACGGCCTTTTTCATTTCGGGCTCGATCTTCTTCTGCTCGTCGCGGTAGGCCTGTGAGATGAACCCTGAATAGAAGTTGACTTGAACAACGCCGCCCTTGGAGTCGGGGCCGCCGGACCGCGCAACTGCGCGCAGCATGTCGTCGGTCATGTTGCGCGGCGCATCGCACAGGGCTCGGGCTGACGAGTGGGACGCGATCACCGGTGCCCGTGTGATCACGAGGGTGCGATAGAAGGTACGGTCGGAGACGTGGGAGATATCGACCATCATGCCCAGCCGGTTCATCTCGTAGACGACGTCTTTGCCGAACTCGGACAGGCCTTCTTTGGTATGCGGCACGGTTGGATCGTCGATGTCAGTCGAGCTGTCGGCCCACCCGATGGAATTCATCCAGGCAAGGGTCATGTAGCGGACGCCGAGCGCATAGTAGTCGCGGAGGAGTGCCAGAGAATCCTCAATGGAGTGGCCGCCCTCGATGCCCATCAACGCTGCGACCTTGTGCTCGCGGTGAGCTTCCTCAATGCCTGCGGGCGAGGCCACAAACATCATCTTGTCGGAATGTTTGGCGACTTGCTGTTTGACCGAGTCGATCAGGATCAGCGTGCGGCGGGCAAACTGGCCCTTGTTGGGAACGGGATCGACCCAGATAGAAAAAAACTCGGCGCCCAGATTGCCTTTGTGCGCCGACTCGAGGTTGAAGTTGCCGCCTCCGAGCGGATCGCTGAGATCGAAGTTCTCATCGACAAAGCGCTGCGGGGTGTCGGCATGGGTATCAATCACAATGGCGGATTGCTGAACTTGTTCGGGCGTGATTTTGGCAGTCATCTTTGGAGAAGGCTTGGGTGCATTTTGAGCAGGTGAGAGGGAAGGGGTCGCGGTAAGGAAGAGAGCCAGCAGGGCGGGCAAAGGGCGGCGAATCAGCATAGGCTTAGCGATGAGTGTATACCGGCGAATGCGAGGCCAGGGGCCGAGGGCGGATGGTGGCCCGCTGGGTGCTTTGAATTGTGCAGTGTTGGATTCTGGGGCTCCCACCCTTGAATCGGAAGCGAAGCAAGGATGGGCCACACAGATGCGCGAGGACGGCATTGCACCGTGCGCGGGAATAAGGGTCGGGAGGTGACGCCGGGATTTAGTGGCGATTGGCTTCCATGGCTGCTTGCTTGATTTCTTCGTTTGCGCGTGCCAGGAGGTCTTTGGCTTTGGCGGCGTGACCGCCCATGTCGAATTCGTTGGCCTGTTGAGCGGCATCGACCCGGCCGATAGCCTGATCGATCAGGCGCTGTGCGGCCGCGAGGTTGGGGTGGCGGTGCGGATTAACGTTCTGGGCGACCGTGACGCCTCCGGCGATCAGGCTAAGAGCAAGGAGACTTCCGAGGACCAATTTACGAGCATTTTTCATTGGGGAACATCCTCCGCTGGACAAGGTATCAGAAGGATGTGAACGTTTGGCCAGTGGAAAACGCGATTTGACGGATGTTTTGGTCGACGAGCCTTGGTTACAGGTTTACGGGGGTGCCGCCCCAAGTCAAGGGGTCTACGTCCGCGATGGTTTCGGTGAAGTCCCAGCGATGGCCGAAGAAGTCCTGGGCGTTGTACTGGCGCTCACCGTACATATGATCGGTGGGTTCGGTGAGAATGAGGGCGCCGTTTTGCCGCGCGCGCTCACAATGTGCGCGGGCGTCTTCGATGCGCACCTGCGTGACATGCGAGTTTTCCGGGATCACACTGCCCTCGCCGATGGTGAAGCAACCAGCACCGGCGCGCATTTGGATGCGGTGGTTGGCGATGCGGAGGCGGGCCGTGAATCCGAAGGCTTTGGAGAGCCACTCTGCTGCGACGCTGGGATCGGGATAGTAAAGAACCGGGATAACTGGGCAGGGTGGGACTGAACGATTGGCGCGCATGGCGCAACTTTAACATTGCCGGAAAGGATGTTGTTGACGCCACCGACGCAGGTCGCGTTACAATCGCCAGCACTCCGGGGAAACTTCAAGGGTCTGGAGGTCATCAATGAGATTCTCGGCGAAAACTTCAGTGGCTTTTGCCGCGCTGTTGGCGGTTTATCTGTCTGCCGTATCCGGGCGTGCCGCGACCGCACCAGCCGATCCATGTTCGCTGCTGACGCCTGCGCAGGTGGGCAGCGCGATGGGCGGAACCTACGTTGCGCCGCAGGAGAAAGTGGCGCCGCGTCCCTATAGGAACACGGTGGAGGGTACGGACTGCACCTATCGTCGCGGCAACGGAAGCGGCGATCTGCTTTTCCGCGTCTATTTCGATCCGTCGGCGGGCGATGCAACGACGCTGTTTGCGAAGCTGAAGATGTTTTTCGGCGCGGGCACTCCTGCCTCGGGCATTGGCGAGGAGGCGTACTTCGATGAGAAGGGCGCGTTGCATGCCAGGAAAAGCAATGTCCGGTTCTACCTCGAAGCGGAGGCGGGCAAAGAGGCAGCGCTGACGACGCTGGGCGGGATTGTGGCGGGACAACTCTAGGAGAGACACTCGATCGGCGATTTGCTCGGGCCGCCCATAACTGAAGAGCGCTCTTTGGGACCAACGGCCCGGAAGCGGCTCAGCGTTTGTCGAGCAGAGCGACGATTTTGTAGGTCTCGGATTCGGTTTTCCTGCCATCCGGGCCCACAAGCCATTTCAGCTTCGCCCGCTGACCGTTGAAGTCGGCTTCAACACGCTCGACCAGGGGCATGGCGCAGCTGCGGCGATTCACGTAGTTGCCCTTGAAGGAATACTTGTTCAGGCAGTTCACGACCGCGACTTTGCCGTCGGGCAGCAGGAGTGAGACGGTTGTACCTGTGACGTTGAAGACGGGCTGGCCTTGCGTCGCACTCGGCGAGGGGCGAGCGCAGGCCTCATTGGTTGTATCCGCGGCGCAGTCCACCGTGCCTTGCGGCGTAGAGCCGTCGGGCCGCGGGATCACAGCGGCATAGCTGTTATCGCTGTTCTGCCGGTAGAGCACGGTCGCGTCGAGTTTTTGCGCCGAGACCGTGCTTACCCTGGACACCATATAAACCGCTACTACAGCGATACTCAAGCGCTTTAAGTTGCCCATCTAATGATGCCTCTATATAGGTGTTGGTCAGAGTCTACGGGGCCCGGCGCTCAATGCGGAGCAGAGAATTCGCCGGGTGCATCCGGAGGTAATAGGGTGCCTTGCTCGTGGCAAGGGTGCTCGTGAACGCCTCCACGCAGAAGGGCGGCAGTCGTGGAACCCCTCGCTGCAAATGTTTTTACCGCAAGAGTTTGCGCGAGGCGCATGCTTGGGTCTCCCTTAACCAGATGCCCCAGGAGGCAAGTTCCCATGAGGTACCGTTTCAACGCAACAACCGCGCTGTGCCTCTTTGCCGCAGGTCTCGCATTCACCCCAGCCCAAGCAATTCTCGCCCAACATGACGCCGGCCAAACGCAAGGTCCAAGCAAATATCTCTTTCTCGAGAACGATGAGCTGAAACCCAACACGTCCTTCGCCTATGCCAAGTCGCAGGCAGAAGAGGTGCAGGCGATGCGCGAATCCAAAGCCCCGGAACACTTCGTCGGCATGTGGGGCATTACGGGAGCGAACCATGTGCTCTACCTGCACGGCTTCGACTCCTTCGCCGATTTGCAGAAGGGGCACGAGACAACCTTCGCGATGCCGAAGATGATGGACGCGATGAAGGCAGCGGAAGGCGCCCAGGCGCCGCTGGTCGCGAACGAGCACGGCAGCATCTACTCCTTCGAGAAGGAGCTGAGCCTCAACACGGAGCTCGACCTTTCGAAGATGCGCTTCATGCGGATTCTGCTCTTCCACGGTCCGCTCCGGGCACGATCAGGATTTTCGGCGTCTGGCTAAACTCTTCGTCAAGGCCTATCAGTCGGCTCTTCCCGAAGCGCGCTGGGCGATGTTCCAGAAGATGTACGGGGTCGGCAGCGACAACACCTATATCCTTGTGACGCCGATGGAAGCTCTCGGGTACGTGGACGGCATTATCAACAGCGACAAGAAATTCAGCGAGGGCGTGGGCGAAGATCAGCTTGCAACCCTCACGAAGGGTGTGGACGCGGCCGTTGAATCGTCCGAGTCGGACCTCTTTGCCTTCGATCCGGGACTCAGCTACGTGCCCGATTCGTGGCTCACATCTTCGCCGGACTTTTGGGGCAAGAAATAGACGGCCTCTCCCCTGCGTCCACAAAACGAGGCCCGTCCGAAGGGATGGGCCTTGTTACGTGCGTGGAGGAGTTTGCTGACGTTGCTCTAGCTTTGATTGAGCTGACTGACTAATTCGTCCGGCTTTTCCTCGGGAAACCCATCGGGTTCGGCCATCTCGTGAGCCGAAGAATTCAACCAGGAACTAAAATCAGTCTAGCGATGTCTGAATTCACCCATCTCCACCTGCACACGGAATACTCTCTGCTCGACGGCGCCTGCGACGTGAAGAAGCTGTGCGAGCGCGTGGCGAAGCTGGGCCAGAAGTCCGTTGCGATGACGGATCACGGCAACATCTATGGTGCGGTCCACTTTTTCAATGCGGCCAAGGAGTATGGGGTCAAGCCGATCCTGGGCTGCGAGCTCTACGTGTGCAAGGCCGAAGACCATCGTGCCGAGACGCCGAACGACCAGTACAACCACCTGCTCGTGCTGGCGGAGAACGAAGAGGGCTATCGCAATCTGATCCGGCTGACCAGCGAGGCGAGCCTGCACGGGTTCTATCGCAAACCGCGCGTGAGCAAGAAGTATCTCGCGGAGAACTCGAAGGGGCTGATCGGCTTCTCCGGTTGCCTGAGCGGCGAGCTGTGCGAGGAGCTGATGGCGGGGCACTATGGGAAGGCGAAGGCAGCCGCGCAGCAGTACCAGGACATTTTCGGGCGAGGGAACTTCTATCTGGAGATTCAGGATCAGGGACTGGAGCAGGAGCGCAAGATCCAGTCGGACCTGTTTCGGCTGGAGAAGGAACTCGACATTCCGTTGGTGCTGACCAACGACTCGCACTATTTGTGCGGTGAAGACTCACATGCCCACGACGTGATGCTGTGCGTGCAGACGGGTGCGAAGATTCACGATGTCGACCGGTTCCGCTTCGACTCGGATCAGTTTTTTGTTAAGTCGGCCGATGAGATGGCGCGGCTGTTTCCCGATTCGCCGGGCGTGATGCAGCGAACGATGGAGATTGCCGAGCGCTGCGCGCTGAAGCTTAAGGCTGTCGACAATCCTTTCCCGGAGTTCACCGTTCCGGCGGGGCACACGATCGACAGTTACTTCGAGCAGGTGTGTCGAGAGGGGTACAAGAAGCGTCTCGAGAATGCAATTCGTCACCTTGAGATAGGCGGGCTGCTGCGCACGCCGCTTCATGAATACGAAGCGCGGCTTGAACGCGAAATCGGCATTATTAAGCAGATGAAGTACTCCGGCTATTTCCTGATCGTGTGGGACTTCATCAAGTACGCGCGCGATCATGGAATTCCTGTGGGGCCGGGGCGTGGGTCAGCTGCGGGCTCGCTGGTGGCCTACGTTATGGAGATCACGAACATCGATCCACTGCAGAATGTGCTGCTGTTCGAGCGCTTCCTGAATCCAGAACGCGTATCGATGCCCGATATCGATGTGGACTTCTGTATGAACAGGCGCGGCGAGGTGATCGACTACGTTACGCGCAAGTATGGACGCGATCAGGTAGCGCAGATCATCACATTTAATACGATGGCGGCGAAGGCTTCGATCAAAGATTGCGGTCGCGCAATGGACATGCCGTATGGAGATGTCGACCGGATTGCGAAGCTGATTCCTGCGACCATTGGCATCACGATCGAAAAGGCTCTGGAAGAAGCACCCGATCTGCGCAAAGCGTACGACAACGACAAGCAGGTGCGCGAGCTGATCGATACGGCGAAGAAGCTCGAAGGGCTGGTGCGCGGGCAGGGCGTGCATGCGGCCGGTGTGGTGATCGCGCCGCGTCCTCTCACCGAGTTGGTGCCAGTTGCACGCACCAAGAACGACGAAATCGTGACTGCCTATGACATGAAGGCAGTTGAAAAGATGGGCCTTCTGAAGATGGACTTCCTCGGGCTCACCACGCTGACGGTGATCGACGACTGTCTGAAGCTGATCGAGCAGAATCGCGGCGTGAAGCTGGACATTGAGACGATTCCGCTGAACGATGCGGAAACGTACAAGAAGGTCTTCTACTCGGCGCTCACATCGGGCATCTTCCAGTTTGAGTCGGGCGGCATGCGCGACGTGCTACGGCGCTATAAGCCCGACTCTGTCGAGGATCTGACGGCGCTGAATGCGCTGTATCGGCCAGGACCGATCCAGGGTGGCATGATCGATGACTTTATTGAGCGCAAGCTGGGGCGCAGAAAAGTCGAGTACATGCTCCCCGAACTCGAGGGCATCCTGAAGGAGACGCTCGGAGTGATCGTCTATCAGGAACAGGTGATGCAGATTGCTAACGTGGTGGCGAGCTACTCCCTGGGCGAAGCCGACCTGCTGCGCCGCGCGATGGGCAAGAAAGACCCCAAGGAGATGGCCAAGCAGCGTGACCGTTTCATGAGCGGCGCGAAGGAGCTTGGCTTCAACAAAGACACGGCAGGCGAACTTTTCGATCAGATGGAGAAGTTTGCCGGCTACGGATTCAACAAGTCGCACTCTGCGGCGTATGCACTACTCGCGTATCAGACGGCGTATCTGAAGACGCACTATCCGGTGGAGTTTATGGCGGGTCTGCTGACATCGGAGACGTCGAAGCCGGAGAACGTCGTCAAGTATATCCAGGAATGCAGGGAGATGAACATCAGCGTGGAGCCGCCGGACGTGCAGGTGTCGGGCGCTCAGTTCACCCCGCATGGAGATGCGATTCGGTTCGGGCTTGCTGCGGTGAAGAACGTCGGCGGTAATGCCATTGAGTCGATCAAGAAGGCGCGCGAGGAGCTGGGCGGGCAGTTTCGCAGCTTCTGGGAGTTCTGCGAGAAGGTCGATCTGCGCGTGATGAACAAGCGCGTGATCGAGTCCCTCATTAAGGCAGGGGCGTTGGATGCCCTGGGCAAGCGCGGCCAGCTGTATGCGGCTGTAGACAAAGCGATGGAGCGCGCACAGAAGGCACAGCGCGACGAGGCACATGGGCAGACGGGGCTCTTCGGATTGTTCAACGAGGCTCCCGCGCACGGCCACGGCGGAGACGAGTTGCCGCAAGCACCCGACTGGGAAGAGAGCGAGCGGCTTGCGAATGAAAAAGAGGTGCTCGGCTTCTTCGTGTCCGGCCACCCGCTGGATAAACATGCGGAGAAGCTGCGTAACCTGCCGGGGGTGATTCCGATTGCCGAGGCGCTGGAACGCAAGCCACCCGAGAAGCGGTGGGGCAAGGAGGTCGACCCAGCGGACGAGATTCAGGTTGCGGGCATGATGCATGGGCTGCGGGTGCAGAAGACGCGGCGGGAAGGGAAGCTCTATGCGCAGGCGACGCTCGAAGATGCCACCGGAAAGATCGACCTGATTGCGTTTCCGCGGGACTATGAACGGCTTGGGGAGCAGCTCAAGATTGAAGCGCCTGTGCTGCTTCGTGGGACACTTTCGGGCGACGAGGATGCCGCACCGAAGTTGTCGATCGGTTCGATTCAGCCGCTCGAAGAAGTGCAGGTCAAGCTGCCGAAGATGATCCGCGTGCGGGTGAATCTGGATCGTGCAACGGAAGAGATGATGGCGTCGCTGAAGTCTGCGGCTGATGCGGCGCCCGGGCCCGGTAAGGTGATGCTGCATCTGCAGAAGAAGGGCGAGTACGAAGTGATCCTCGAGCCGGAACAGATGAGCGTTGCCGCGGATCGCGGCTGGGTGGAGCGGGTAGAGGAGCTTGTCGGCAAGGGAACTGTACAGGTAATGTAGGCCGGGCCTGGCGTTCTCTTCGGCTGATCGCTTCGTACCATCCGGTTATCCCAACCCTCGCGTTGCGGAATAATAGAAGAAATGCAGAGGGCGCTGGGTCGTGTCGCGGTCGGAATCGATTTTGGAACCACCAATAGCTCGGTCGCGCTAGTGACTGGAGACGCGGGTGTGCAGCTCGCGTCGTTTACGTTTCGTGGTGCGCCGACAGAATCGTATCGTTCCGTTCTCTATTTCGAGCAGCTCAAGTCTGCCAGCGGCCTTAAGCGCACGCACGGGCTCACCGGGCCTGCCGCGATTGAGCGCTACCTTGAGACAGACGAAAAGGGACGGCTGATTCAGTCGCTCAAATCGCATCTCTCCAGTAGGTCGCTGACGGGCACTGAGATCTTCGGCCGTCGTCACAAGCTGGAGGAAGTGATCTCGCGCCTGCTGACCGATCTGCGGAAGGCAGCCGAGCATCAGTTTGGGCAGCCGATTCGCCACGCTACGGTAGGACGGCCGGTGCGTTTTGTCGGGTCGGAGTCGACTGAAGACGACGAGTTCGCTGTGGAGCGGTTGCGGCATGCATTCTCGCTTGGGGGCATCGAGCACGTCGAGTTCGAGATGGAACCGGTCGGGGCCGCCTATTCGTATGAGGCGACGCTGGATCACGATGAGTTGATCCTGATTGGGGACTTTGGCGGCGGAACGAGCGATTTTTCTCTTTTGCGGGTGGGGCCGGGAGTGCGCAGGCGCGGGCGAACGATGGACGATCTGGTTGGGAATAGCGGCGTGGGTTTGGCCGGGGATGCATTCGATGCGCGCATCGTGCGCAAGCTGATTTCGCCGGCGCTGGGGTCGAACTCCGAGGCGCGCTCACTGAACAAGCTGCTGCCCGCGGTGCCCGCGTGGATCTTTGCGAATTTGGAACGATGGCACTATCTTTCGTTTCTTCGCACGAACAATGTGCGGGAAATCCTGAAGAGCGCCCGGGTTCGGGCCCTGGAGCCGGAGAAGATTGAAGCCCTCATTGCGATCGTCGATGGCGATCTCGGCTATCAATTGCATCAGGCGGTGCAACACGTAAAGTTCGAGCTTTCTCGCAGTGAAGCGGCGGAGTTCAGTTTCCTTGAAGCCGGGATGGATCTGAGGATTCCGGTTAGGCGGACGGAATTTGAAACCTGGATCAGTGATGAACTGGAGAGCATTGAACGATGCGTGGAGTCATTGATGAAGAAGTCGGGTGTCGATCCACGCGACGTGGACCGCGTGTTCCTGACAGGAGGAACTTCGTTTGTGCCGGCGGTACGGAGAATCTTCGAGACGCGATTCGGAGGCGAGCGCATGCGTGGCGGAAATGAGTTTACGTCGGTTGCGCGAGGATTAGCGCTGCGGGCCGTCGAGACGCGTGAGCAGCTAGCCTAACTGGGTGTCTCGTCGTGGACGACGATGACATGGAGAAATCTTGGTCCGTGGACGCCTTTGATGCGTGTCATCTCAATGTCGGCAGTAGCGCTGGGACCGGATATATACGTGGCGAGCCGCGGCGGCAGTTCACAGCGTTTGAAATACTCGGGGAGTGTCTCGACGATCTGGCTCGTGAAGAGGATGCAGAGGTGCCAGTCAGGCAGGAGCGAAACCACGCGGCGGCCCTCGGTGGACGAGTGATGCAACACGATTGTCCCGGAGTCCGCGACAGCGGCAAAGCACGCGGTTACCACTCCATCAGAGGCCTCGATGGCTGCGTAGGACAGGTCTTTGTCCACCTTCCACGAAAACCCATGGATCATCCACTCGGCAGAGAGACCGGAGGGCGCAACGAATGTACACTTCCCGCTTTTGCGCAAGCAATCGGTGATGCAGGCGATCAAATCGCCGGGCGCACATTCAACCACTTTGGCGTCGTACTCGCGAAGGCGCTCGACCATGAGCGCAATGCAGGCGTTCCGATCAAGGCGGCCACGATGGGTATACTCACGCGGAAGCTCGGGGTACGACGACGGAGCTCCGCCGGTTGTCGCACGGCGGATGCGATCGAGAATCTGTTGGCGCGCTTCGCTCATCGCTTTACCGTTGGGCGCGATCTCCACCATTGTCTGAAGCTCTGATTGGGAATACCGCGCAGGTCGCGGGTCATCGTCCATCGCGAGCCAAGACTCGGCAGGGAGTGAATCCAGCCATCTTTTCTTGTGAAGGGAAGAAGACCAACGCGGCCGAGACGCTGCGCCCAGCGAAATCGCCACGGGCTGGCCAAAACGACGTTCGCGACGCGCATGGCGAGGTACATGGGATCGAAGATGCGGAACATCTGTTTGCGTTCCCGATCGGTCACCTGTGCGCGAAGGTCGATCAGTATTTCGGGGATGTTGATTTTGACCGGGCAAACTTCGTAGCAGGCTCCGCAGAGAGACGATGCGTACGGCAAGGATTGTGCGTGCTCCAGTTGCATCAGCTGTGGCGTGAGAATTGCGCCGATGGGTCCACCATAAACGGAGCCGTAGGCGTGTCCACCGGTCTGGCGGTACACGGGGCAGGTGTTCTGGCAAGCAGCGCAACGGATGCAACGCAGGGTCTGGCGTTCCGTGTGGTGCGCGAGGATCGACGACCGCCCGTTGTCGAGAAGCACAACGTGGAAGTTCTGCGGGCCGTCTCCGGGTGTGACTCCGGTCCAGAGCGAAGAGTACGGGTTCATTCGCTCGCCGGTTGCGGAACGCGCCAGGAGTTGGAGCATCACTTCGAGGTCGCGGAATTTCGGGATGACCTTCTCAATTCCGGCGAGGGCGATCAGCGTGCGCGGCAGGGTGAGGCACATACGGCCATTGCCTTCGGACTCGACAATGGTGACGGCTCCGGTCTCCGCAACGAGGAAGTTGGCTCCGCAGATCGCTGTGTCGACGCCGAGGAACTTGGTGCGCAGGTAGGTGCGTGCTGCAGCGGTGAGGGCCTGGGGGTCGTCGGTCAGGTCGTGGCGCCCCATCCTGCGCGCGAAGATTTCGCGCACCTGACTGCGATTGACGTGAAGAGCCGGCGCGACGATGTGGGACGGTTCATCGTCTCCGAGCTGCAGGATCAGTTCAGCCAGATCGGTTTCGAAGGGGCGGATGCCCGCGGCGATCAATGCCGGATTCAGGTCAATCTCAGCCGACGTCATCGTCTTGATTTTGATAACTTCCTTGGCCTTTGTCTCCTGAACAATCTTGACGATGATGCGACGCGCATCGCCGGGGCTGGACGCCCAGTGCACCGTGCCGCCCGTCGCGGTGCAGCGTTCCTGGAATTCGATCAGATATTTGTCGAGATGCTGAAGGGTCTCGTCCTTGATGGCTGCGGCCGCGGCACGCAGTTCCTGCCAGTCTTGCTTTTCAGCCACAAGCAGAGCGCGTTTGGCCTGAATCACGTCGGTTGCGTGGGCGACGTTCTTGCGCAGTTGCGTGTCGCGCAGGATGGGAAGCGCTGCCTGAGGAAAGGGAGGTGCGTTGCGCGGATTGAGAACAACCTGGCTCACGCAAACTCCTCCATGGGGGTGGTTTCGGTGCTGGCGAGAATCTGTGCCAGATGCAGCGTGCGCATGGGAGCGAACTCGCGGTGCATTGCGCCGCCGAGGTGCATAAGGCAACTGTTGTCGAGCGCAGTACAGTACTCGGCTCGCGTGGCAAGCAGATCGCGTAGCTTTTCGCTGAGCATGGCCGATGAAACTTCAGCGTTCTTAATCGAGAACGTCCCGCCAAAGCCGCAGCAACGGTCGAGGTTTTCCAAAGGCGCAAGCTCGATACCGCGAACCTTCCTGAGAAGGCGAAATGGCCGGTCTCCAACATGAAGCCCACGCAGGCCGTGGCAGCTTGCGTGGTAGGTGACACGATGGGGGAAGTAGGCTCCCACGTCATCGACGCCGAGCTTGTCGATGAGGAATTCGCTCAGTTCAAAGACCCTGGGCAGCAGGGCATGGAAACCCTTGCGTAGGCTTTCATTGCCAAGCTCCTGCATGAGCCCCGGAAACTGGTCGCGAATCATGGCGACGCAGGATGTCGACGGAATTACGACGGCCTCGGCTTTCTCGTAGAGGCGCACGAATCGTTTCGCCTGCGAGAAGGCTTCGGCCCTGAAGCCGGTATTGGCATGCATTTGACCGCAGCAGGTTTGCCGGGGATGGAAGTCCAGCTCGACCCCGAGCCGCTCGAGGAGGTGCACAACGGCGCGGCCAGTCTCCGGAAACAGGGTGTCGTTGTAGCAGGTGATGAAGAGAGATGCCTGCATAGGTCGCTCCCATCGAACCTGATTGCGATGGAAACTTTATGGTATTCGACGGCGGGAAGGCTTGTCGAACTCATCGGAATCCAAGCTGAGAGATCGTCTGACTTTTCGCCGGGCGAGTGAACCGAAGAGGTCTTCTTCTCAGAAAAAAGAGGGGAGAACTTTGGACCGAAGCCCGGGTTCTCCCCATTCCAGGGGAAACTACGTCACTTTTTTCCCGAGATGATCGAGGTCGAGGTTCAAAGCGAGAACGTTGACGCGCGGCTCGCCGAGCAGACCAAACTGACGCCCTGCGATGTGCTGCTGGATCAGCTGACGCACCTGGCCCTCAGTCAGTCCGCGCGCCTTGGCAACACGCTCGGCCTGATAGAACGCAGCGTCCGGGGTGATGTCAGGATCCAGCCCCGAACCGGAGGTCGTCACCAGATCGATTGGGACGGGTTTGCCCGGATTCTGCGCGGCAAGTTTGTCGATGTCCCCTTGAATACGCTGCACGAGTTTTGCGTTGGACTGGGCTAGATTCGATCCGCCGGAGGACGTCGCGTCGTAGCCGCTACCGGCAGCCGAGGGTCGCGGATGGAAGTAGCGATCCGAAGTGAAGCTCTGGGCGAGCAATTCCGAACCGATGACTTGTCCGTTTTGCAAGATCAAACTGCCGGAAGCCTGATGAGGAAAGAGAATCCCCGCGATGCCGGTGACGAGGAGCGGATAGAGGAGGCCACACACGAGAGTGGCGAAGAGAGTAAAGCGAATTGAGGTACCCCACAGCGAATGCTTGACAGGTGCTGCCTGCACGGTCGTGGCCACCGGAAGTGGGGATGTTGCGACGGAATGCATGGGGTTCTCCTTGTTCATGCCAGGTGGAGCGCTACGATGGCCATGTCGATTGCCTTGATGCCGATGAACGGAATGATGACGCCGCCCACCCCATAGACAAGCAAGTTATTGCGCAGCAGGATGTCCGCGGCCTTGGGCTCATACTTCACGCCTTTGAGCGCCAGGGGGATGAGCGCGACGATGATGATCGCGTTGAAGATGACTGCCGATAGAATCGCCGACTGCGGCGAATGCAGATACATGATGTTGAGAGCGTTTAACACGGGGAATGCACCGGCAAACATCGCGGGAATGATCGCGAAATACTTCGCGACGTCGTTGGCGATCGAGAACGTTGTCAGTGCGCCGCGCGTCATCAGGAGCTGCTTGCCGATCTCGACGATCTCGATCAGCTTGGTCGGGTTCGAGTCGAGGTCGACCATGTTGCCGGCTTCCTTGGCAGCTTGCGTGCCGGAGTTCATGGCCACGCCAACATCCGCTTGGGCGAGCGCAGGTGCATCGTTGGTGCCGTCGCCAGTCATAGCAACGAGCTTGCCTTTGCCTTGTTCGCGCTTGATCAGGTCCATCTTGTCTTTCGGCTTGGCTTCGGCGAGAAAGTCGTCGACACCCGCCTCCCGCGCGATGACGGCTGCAGTCAGCGGATTGTCGCCGGTAATCATAATGGTGCGGATGCCCATGGCGCGCAGGCGGGCAAGGCGGTCTTTCAGTCCGCCCTTGACGATGTCCTTGAGGTAGATCACGCCAAGCGCGGACGAGTTCTCTGCGACCACGAGCGGCGTACCGCCAAGACGTGCGATGTCTTCGACGGCGTCGCGGACTTTCTTGGGAAGCGACGAACCCTGATCTTCGAGAAAACGGGCGATCGCATCGACGGACCCTTTGCGAATGCGCACGCCTGGCAGATTGACGCCGCTCATGCGCGTCTGCGCTGTGAAGGGAACGAACTCCGCGTGAATGCTGCCGAGGTCACGGCCGCGCAGGTTGTACTTTTCTTTGGCGAGTACGACGATGGAACGGCCTTCCGGCGTTTCGTCGGAAAGAGAAGCGAGTTGTGCCGCGTCGGCTAGCCGTTCGGCGCTGACGTCGGGGGCCGGGCGGAACTCTGTTGCCTGGCGATTCCCAAGTGTGATTGTGCCGGTCTTGTCGAGCAGCAGGGTATTCACGTCGCCTGCTGCTTCAACGGCCCGGCCGCTCATGGCCAACACGTTGTACTGGACGAGTCGGTCCATGCCGGCGATACCGATGGCCGAGAGCAGGCCACCGATCGTCGTTGGGATCAGACACACGAGAAGCGAGACCAAGACAAAGATTGTCTGCGGGGCTTTCGAATAGATGGCGAAGGGCTGCAGGGTGACAACCGCTAACAGGAAGACGATCGTCAAGCCGGAGAGCAGGATGCTCAGCGCGATCTCGTTCGGCGTCTTCTGGCGTGTCGCGCCTTCCACCAGCGCGATCATGCGGTCCAGAAAGGTCTCGCCGGGATTCGAGGTAATCCGGACCTTGATCCAGTCCGACAAGACCTTCGTTCCGCCCGTCACTGCTGAGCGGTCGCCGCCGGCCTCGCGAATCACAGGTGCGGACTCGCCGGTGATTGCGGACTCGTCCACAGAGGCCACGCCTTCGATCACCTCGCCGTCGCCCGCGATGTAACTATTGGCTTCGACATAGATCACGTCGCCCGCACGCAGAAGGCCGCTGGCTACATCTTCCAGGCTGCCGGTGGCCGAGTACCGCTTGGCAATGGTTTCCCCCTTCGCCTTTCGGAGTGTGTCGGCTTGCGCCTTACCGCGGCCTTCGGCCATGGCTTCTGCAAAATTCGCAAACAGCACGGTGAACCAGAGCCAGAGCGTGATTTGCAGGTTGAAGCCGAAGCCGGCACGATGCTGAACGATGTTGTCGATGAGCAGTGCGCTAGTCAGTACGCTGCCGACTTCCACGACAAACATGACGGGGTTCTTGACCATCCAGCGCGGATCAAGCTTGCGCACTGAATCCACGAGCGCCTGGCCGATGATTTGCGTGTTCCAAAGACTCTTCTTGGATGCCATGTCAGTTCGTCTCTCTCACTAGAAAAGCTGGCCGTGCTGCAGGAGCAGGTGTTCGAGGATGGGCCCCAGGCTCAACGCCGGGAAGAAGGTGAGCGCGCCGAGGATGAGCACCACGCCGATCAGCAACACGGTGAAGAGCGGCGTGTTGACGGGGAAGGTTCCGGGCGAGGGCGGAATGCTTTTCTTTGCGGCGAGATTGCCCGCAATCGCAAGCACGGGCAGCATCATCAGGAAGCGGCCGATGAGCATGTCCCAGCCGATCGCGATGTTGTACCACCAGTTTGGTCCGAGCCCGGCAAACGCGGAACCGTTATTGCCGGCGCCCGAGGTGAAGGCGTAGAGAATTTCGCTGAACCCGTGCGGGCCCGGGTTATTGGTCGTGGCCAGACCCACGTTGGGCGACAGAATGAAGATTGCGGTGAGCGAAAGAATGATGAGCGGGAAGATGAGCACGTAGAGCATGGCCATCTTCACGTCATAAGATTCGATCTTCTTGCCCAGATACTCGGGGGTACGTCCCACCATGAGTCCGGCGATGAAGACTGCCTGAACGACGAAGATCAACATGCCGTAGAGTCCTGAGCCGACACCGCCGAAGATAACTTCACCGAGCATGATGTTGGCCAGCGGCACCATGCCGCCGAGGGGGGTGAAGCTGTCGTGCATGCCATTGACCGCGCCGCAGCTGGCATCGGTGGTGATGGTGGCGAAGAGTGCACTGTTGGCAATGCCGAAGCGCACTTCCTTGCCTTCCGTATTGCCCGCGGGCGCCGTTACCGAGCCGGTTTGCGCCGCTCCATGGATGAGGGGATGGGGCTGCGACTCGGCCCAGTAGGCGGTCACGAAACCAGCCGCGAAGAGGACATACATCGCTGCGAAGACGGCCCATCCGTGGCCGGGAGAACCGGTCATGCGCCCCAGAGTGTAGGTGAGGCCGGCGGGGATGATGAAGATGGACAGGATCTGAAGGAAGTTCGAGAACGGTGTCGGATTCTCGAAGGGGTGGGCGCTGTTGGCGTTGAAAAAACCGCCGCCATTTGTGCCCAACATCTTGATCGCTTCCTGCGAGGCGACCGGTCCCTGGCCGATGGTCTGTGTCTGCCCTTCGAGTGTGTGGGCGACGGTGTAAGCGTGCAGGTTCTGCGGAACGCCCTGCGCCACCAGCAGAAGCGCATACAGCACGGAAGCCGGCAAGAGGATGTAGAGGAGTGTCCGCGTCGTATCGACCCAGAAGTTGCCGATGGTCGACGAGGTAGTGCGTTTGATACCGCGGACGAGCGCGACGGCCACCACAATGCCTACGGCGGCGGAGAAGAAGTTGTGAGTCGCGAGGCCGGCCATCTCGGTGAGATAGCTCATGGTCGCCTCAGGCGTGTAGAACTGCCAGTTGGTGTTGGTAGTGAAACTGGCCGCAGTGTTCCAGGCCAGATCGGGCCCGACAGCGGCGAGGTGCTGCGGATTCCAGGGAAGGACGGCCTGGAGTCGCTCGATCGCGTAGGTGAGCACCATGCTGACGGCCGAGAATCCCAGCGTGGCGAAGGCATATTCGCGCCAGTTCATCTCCTTGTCAGCGTTCACGCCACAGAGCTTGTAAGTCAGGCGTTCGAGCGGGCGGAGGATGGGATCGAGCCAGGTGCGCTCGCCTTCGAGGACGCGCGCCAGATAGAGGCCGACCGGACGTACGGTCAGGACCAAAACAACGGAATAGATGGCAAATTGCAGCCAGCCATTGGCGGTCATCAGAATTTCTCCGGAAAAAGCAAGGTCGCGGTGAGATAGGCCAAAAGAAGGGCGGAGAGCACAATCGCAATCAGGGTTATCAGGTCCATAGCTACCTCAGCTTCTGGCAGGCTTTGACGTAGAGAAACGCCACGACAAAGAAGACCGCGGTGAAAAACAGCATCGTGAGATCTTGCATCAGGTTCCTCGGTTCATGCAGGACCGGCCGGTCGCAGTTTCGCCGGGGTCCCAGACTCCATTGTCGATATTGAGTTTGGCGGGATTGAAAGTGCAGAAGGGAATCCTAAAGGAAAAATAAAGATCGCTGCTTTGGCAACGCAGACCCATTTGGAATGTGTAGATTAGACGACGCGAGGTGGCGCAAGAACTCGGAGCAGAAGCTCATTCTGGCGACGAGACGTCTGACGAGAGAACGTAGCGAGCGGTCGGAGCTATTCTTGGTTGCCGATCCAGCCTTCTGGAACGAACCGGTAGCCGACCCACGGCTCCGTTTGAATGTATTGGCGGCCAGTTTCGTTCTCGAGTTTTTTGCGCAACTGGCCAACGAATACCCGCAGGTATTCCGGCTGATAGGCCGATTGCGCACCCCACACGGACGTAAGCAGCGCGCGGTGGGTCATCGCCTTTCCGGCGTTGCGCGCCAGGTGCAGCAGGAGATCGAATTCCTTCGGCGTGAGGTGCACTGGCTTGCCCTGCACAGTGACAGAATGTGCCGTTTCGTCCACCACAAAATCGCCGGCCTCGATCGCTGCTGCGGTTCGCTCCGGGGCGCGGCGCAGGTGCGCGCGGACGCGCGCCAGGAGTTCCTGAATGCCGAAGGGCTTGGTGACATAGTCGTCCGCACCCGCATCGAGAGCCTCCACCTTGGAGCGTTCGTGATCCCGTACAGAGAGCACAAGAATCGGAGTGGACGATGTGCTTCGGATGGCTCGGCAGACTTCGACGCCGCTCATCACGGGCATCATGAGGTCGGTAATCACCAAGTCGGGGGCCCACTCTTTGAAGACGCGTAGTCCCTCTTCGGGATCGTTCGCCGTGCGCACATCGAAGCTCTGTGAGGAGAGAGAGGCGCGCAACACACGCGTAATTTGAGGCTCGTCGTCGATCACTAGGATTCTGCCCGGCATCTCGTTCTTCTTTCGTTCAGCTGAAGATTACATCATCTCTCCGGGCCGGTATCATTCCCAGTGAGACATCCCATGCAGGTGAACTCCAGGTTCGGAACCGCTACACGCTGGCTCGGCGCCACGTTTGCGGCGGTGTCCACGACGTTTGTGCTGGTGAGTCTGCACGTGGATTCGACGACTTCGGGGTTGATCTTTCTGGTGCTGGTGGTCTGGACCGCGACGCAGGTCGGGAAGTCCGTGTCGGTCTACAGCGCTGTTCTCTGCGCCCTCTCATTCGATTATTTCTTCTTGCCTCCCTATCGCACGCTGCGGCTAGCTGGAGTGCCGGAGTGGGTCGCGCTGCTTTCATTTCTGGCGAGCTCTGCCGCCGCGGGCCGCATGGCTGAACGTGCGCGCAGCCAGACGCGGGAGGCAGAGCAGCGCCGTGAAGAGATGGAGCGGCTCTACACGCTGAGTCAGGAGATGATGCTGTTCCAGGATGCCGCTGGGCTGATGCACGAACTTCCTCGGATCATTGCACGCATCTTCACCCTCGACGCAGTGGTCTTGTACTCGCGGGACACGGACGAGTGCTTTTCCTCGACCTCGGATGTGCCTATGAGCATTCAGGCGAGCATGAGCTCCGTGAGCCTCGGGCAGCATCCGACAATGGCGGTTCCCGGCCAGCTCGCTGCGATGCCTTTGAAGGTGGGAATGACCTCAGTGGGGGCGCTGGGGTGGCGGCCGACGGGTCTGTCGCGCGAAGTGCCCACTGCGCTCACGGCTCAGGTGGCCATCGCCCTCACCCGCGCTGTGGCGATCGAGAGATCCTCACGGCTCGAGGCGTCACGCGAAGGAGAACGCCTGCGGACGGCTTTGATCGACTCGCTCACGCACGAGTTGCGTACGCCGCTCACTTCGATCCGGGCGGCGGCGACAACACTTCGTCAAGGCGACGGGCTTGACGATGCTGCAAAAGCGGAATTGGCGTCGATTGTGGATGAAGAGAGCGCGCAACTCGATGCGCTGATCGGTGAAGCGGTCGAGATGGCCGAGCTCGACGCCAATGCGGTTCATGTCCGCATAGCGCCGCAACACACGCGGACGCTGTTCGAGGACGCCGTGCAGAGGTCCCAGGCTGCGCTGGCTCGACACCAGGTGGTCATGCAGGTCGAGGAGCCGGACACTCTGGTCTGGTTCGATCTGCACCTGCTGGGCCGGGTCCTGCGCCATCTGATCGAGAATGCAGCACGGTATTGTCCGCCGGGCAGCCGCATCGTGCTGCGCAGTCAGCGCAAGGAAAGGCGACTCGAATTCAGGGTCGAGGACAACGGCCCGGGGATCGATCCCGTCGATCTGCCACTGATTTTCGAGAAGTTCTACCGGGGCAAGAAAAGCACGGGAAAGGGCAAAGGCACCGGCATGGGCCTTGCGATTGCCCGGGCCATTGTTACTGCACACGGCGGAGCAATGGAGGTCTCCAGTTCGCCGGCGCAGGGTTCAACCTTTCGGTTTTGGGTGCCGCTGGTAGAGAAAGAGCCTGAGCCAAGCAGCTAGAAACGGCTATTGCGGCTCGTTGCTCCAGTCGCACTCGATGTCGCGGTGAGATTTGGAGCTTTCCAGCGCCCACTCGAGCACACGCGCTGTGCGCCAGGCGTCGATACCGGCAACGGGCGGCTTGCCGTTGCCCAGCAAGGCATCGCGAACGCCAGCGTAAAAGAGCCGGTAATCGCCGACAGCGGGTTCTACGGTCTGCGTCACCAGGCTGCTGTCGGTTTCAACCGAGAGCGTTCCCCAATGTGCAGCCGGCTCTTTGCCCCAGTCAGGGGAGTCTATACGCGCGATCTTGTCCAGCGCCTCTTCCTGCAGGTCGAGTCCCCACTTCCAGTAGTTGCCTTTGGTGCCACGCAGATGAAAACGGGGCCGCGCCAGCGACGCGAGCGAGTTGGCGCTGACCGTAACTGTCACGTTGGTGAAGTAGTGCAGGCGGATGGAGAAGGCATCGTTGCCGGCGTCACCTTCGCGCTCGTGCCGGACTTCAGCACCGAGAGACTCCGGCAGGCCAAAGAGCGTCAGCGCCTGGTCGACGAGGTGGGTGCCGAGGTCGAGCAGGGTACCGCCCTGGTCCGGCTCGTCCTTCCAGGCGCGGGATGAGGCGCCGGCACGCCAGCGGTCAAAGGTTGATTCGAAATGCACGAGGCTGCCGACAGATTTCTCATGCAATACATTCTGAACGGTCCGAAAATCACTGTCCCAGCGCCGGTTATGGAATGGAATGAACAGTAGGCCCACGGCTCCTGAGAGCTCCATCAGCTGCGCAATTTCCTGTGAGGAGACCGCAGAGGGTTTGTCGACGACGACGCTCTTTGCGGCTTCAAGCACACGCATGGCGATCTCGAAATGTGTGGCGTTGGGGGTGGCGACAACCACGAGTTTGATGGTCGAATCGGAGAGCAATTCGTCGACGGACCGGTAGATGGTGATACCGGGATAACGTTGCTCCGCGTGGTCGGAGCTGCGCTCGACGACGGCGGCAAGCTCCAGTCCCTCCACCGACGAGATGAGCGGCGCGTGAAAAACACGCCCTGCCATGCCAAAGCCCACCAGCCCGACTCGGATCATCGTTCGCTCCTGAATCACGCCTTGAGTCACTTACGGCGGTTAGCCTTCGAGTTTATACCGTGTTTCGGCCAGCCGGTACAGTCGCCGCCAGACAAGTCGATTCATAGTAACCACCATAAGGGAGATGAAGATGGTGGCCAGCAGCAGGATCGGAAAACGACCTGCATCGGTGGCCGCGCTGATCTGTGCCCCGAGGCCGACGGTTTCGAGAGTGCGGTCGGGCATACGTGAGTACTCGGCGAAGACCGAAGCGTTCCAGGCGCCGCCCGACGCCGTGACCATGCCGGTGATGAGGTAGGGAAAGATGCCCGGGAGGATCACCTGCGTCCAGCGCTGCAAGCGAGGAAAGTGATAGAGCGAAGCGACCTCGCGCAGGTCCGACGGAATGGACATGGCCCCGGCGATGACGTTGAAGAGGATGTACCACTGCGTACCGAGCAGCATCAGGGCAATGGAGCCGATGCCGAGCCCGCCACCGATCTTGACCAGCCCAATGAGCAGAATCGGAAAGAATGCCGTTGCGGGAACCGATGCGAGAATCTGCGCGAGCGGTTGGATGAACCGAGCCAGCTTTGGGTTGAAGCCGATGGTGACGCCGACAGGAATCGTCCACAGCGCGGAGATCAACAGGGAGGCGTTGACACGCAGGAACGTCGCGCCAGCGCCCTCGAGGAGCAATCTGAATTCGGGCCACGTGACAGTCCGGAGCATCAGCATCGCCTGCAGCGCGCCCCACCCGACCACTGTGAGCAGGACAACGGCCACGGTCCACAGCGCCGGAGACGCAGCGTTGCGCGATCCGCCGTCATCGAGCGCGTGTACGACGCGATTCTCCTTAGCGCGTGCGAGGCGACGATAGATAGGCTCCTCGACACGGGCCCAGAGTTCTCCCGGCAGTTCGCTGAACAGTCTGGACCGGTGCAGCAAAGTGAGGATCGGCGATGTGACTCGGTCGGATGATTCCACCTGCTCGAATTTGAATTTGTCGCTCCAGGCGATGAGCGGCCGCCAGACGAGCTGATCGGTGGCGACCACGATGAGAATCACAAGGGTGAAGCCTGCTATGAGAGCGCGCACGTCTCCAGAATTTGCCGCCGTTTGGAGATAGCTGCCCAGGCCAGGCAGTTGAAAGTTGCGTGTGCCCATAGTGAACATCTCGCAGGCCATCAGGGCGAACCAGCCGCCGGCGACTGAAACGATCGAGTTCCACACCAGGCCGATGGTTGCGTAGGGCATCTCAAGCTGCCAGAAGCGTTGCCAGGCCGAGTAGCGGTAGATGCGGGAAGCCTCGATCATCTCGCGCGGAATGGCCTTGAGCGACGAATAGAAGCTGAAGGCGAGATTCCAGACTTGCCCAGTGAAGATGAGCAGGACGACTCCCATCTCGACGCCGATCTGATGGCCGGGAATGAGAGCGACCATAGCCAGTACCACGGGCGGCAAGAAGCTTAGTACCGGGATCGACTGCAGGATATCGAGCACGGCGATCATCCATGCTTCGATGCGCGGGTTGTAAGCGGCCGTGTATCCGTAGGCGACGGCGAAGGTGAGGCTCATCAGATAGGCGATGAAGATGCGGACCAGGGAGTAGAAGGCATACGCAGGCAAAGCGCCGATGGAGTGCGAGATTGGTACGACCGGCACAGGCTTGCCTATCCAGTACTCGCCCGTGCTGACAAAGGCGAAGAAGACAGCAAGCGCGCAGACGGCCACTCCCACGTCGATGACGAAGGGCCAGGTGCGAACGGTGACACGAGCACGAGCCAGAACAGGGAGGTTCACTCGGCCTCTCCGCTTGGGGCGATCTCTTCCTCGAGGGCGTCCGGCATCACGAAGCGGCGGCGAGCTGCATCGAAATCAAACAACTCGGCGTAGCGTCCCCAGTTGATGGCGGTCTCCATCTGGAGCCGGGACTCGTCGTCGCTGAATTGCTCGTCGAGCATGTCGAGGAAAAACTCCTCCGGAACTGTGTGATCGCTCTTGGATTCGAGAGCACGACGAATCTGGCGCAGCAGGAGGACATGCTCCAGCGCAGCGTCACGGAAGAGCTCCTTCTGACGCAGGATCTCTGAGTTGGCGTATTCGGAGCCTGCCTCGGTGATCGAGGCGTCGCCCTCATCGACTTTCAGGAAGGCCAGGAGTTGGGCCGCATCGACGGTGGGCAGCAAGTCGTCGATTTCGAAGGCAAGATCGTCGGCCAGGCGATAGATGTCGTCGCGCCCTCCCTTGTCGAGGAGGAGTTCGAGCAGACCGGCGATGCCGCCGGGGCGCGCATGGGGCAGCATCTGGTAGCGCATCTGGCGCTGGTCGCGGGGGCGCGGACTGGGATGTTGATGGTCGGGCGCCTCGGTCGGCGCGACATCGGGCCGCGTCAACACTTTGTAGATATAGTCGACGAGCTGGGTGAACGGCTCGGCCTTGCGGTCGCGCGGCTGCGGAATCTGCACTCGAAAATCGGTACGAATATGGCCCGGATTGCGGCCGAGCACGATGATGCGGTCGGCGAGCAGAACGGCTTCCTCGATGTTGTGGGTGACGATGAAGACGGAGCGCGTGGGCATGGTCTTCTTGCCCCATAGTTCAAGAAGTTCGGAGCGAAGGTTCTCTGCCGTCAGCACGTCGAGAGCCGAGAAAGGCTCGTCCATGAACAGCACCTCGGGCTCGACCACCAGCGCTCGCGCAAAGCCCACACGCTGGCGCATACCGCCGGAAAGTTCTTTCGGATAGGCTGCTTCGAAACCGTCGAGGCCGACAGTGTCCAGCATCTTCATGCTGCGTTCATGACGTTCATCCGGCGTAATGCCGCGGGCCTTCAGGGGCGCCTCCACGTTTTCGAGCACCGTCATCCAGGGAAAAAGCGCAAAGCTCTGGAACACGATCGAGACGTTGATTTCCGTGTTGTCGATCGGCTTCTCGTGCCAGTAGACCTTGCCCGCCGAGGGCCGCGAGAGCCCGGTGAGCATCCGCAACATCGTCGACTTGCCCGAGCCTGAGGGTCCCAAAAGGGCAACGATCTCGCCGGGCACAATGCTCAGATCGGTCGGCGCGATGACCTGGATGCGGTTCTCGCTGGGCTGGGAATAGTACTTCTCGATCTTTTCGGCGCGGATAATCGCGTCGGTCTCGACGGCTTCCGCCGGGCCTTGGACGGCCATTTCCTGCATGCAGTGGTCTCCAGTCCGGTTATCCGCATCTAAGTGCGGAGGGATTGTGTTGCAAGTGTATGGTTGCCGCGTTTCTGGCAGATGAATCCAGAAACCTGACAGGTGTGATCGTTCTTTCGACGGGCGCCGTATGCGCTCCGCATCGAGGAAGAAAGATTGAATGTAGCTCAGTGCAGGCGAGCAGTAACCCGCGAATGACGCCGGTCAGAGAGTATCATCCGAGGAAGGAAAGTCGCGAACCGGGCTCGAGTTCTGAGTCCTTCCCATCCGCTCTCGAGCGGCAGACTCGGAGAGCAGGAAAACACCAAGAGCAACAACCTGTCTAGGAGAGTATGCACGAAAATCGTGTTAACCCCAAAGTTCTTGTTGCGGACGATGAGCGTGTCATCGCCGACACGTTGGCGATGATCCTGAACCAGAGCGGCTTCGAAGCGCGTTCTGTCTATTCCGGCGAGAAGGCCGTCGAGATGGCGTCGACCTTTGCGCCCGACATGCTGATCACCGACGTCATCATGGCCGACCTGAATGGCATCGACGCGGCCATCATGATTCGCGCCATTCTTCCCAACATCAAAATCCTGCTTTTTTCAGGACAGGCGGCGACGGCGGACCTGCTGGAAAAGGCACGCGCCAAGGGCGACGAGTTCGAGATCCTTGCCAAGCCCGTTCATCCGCAGGATCTTTTGAGCCGGCTGAAGTTGTAGACCTGTTTTCGGTGCAGATCGCGGCATTCAGAGTTCGCGGCGTCCCTCGATGGCCCGAGCCATCGTGACTTCGTCGGCATACTCGATGTCGCTTCCTGCCGGCACACCGGTTGCAATCCGCGTGATCCGCACATGAAGGCCGCGCAGTGTGCCCGCCAGCCAGTTTGCGGTGGCTTCGCCTTCGAGCGTAGGACTGGTTGCCACGATGACTTCATCGATTTCACCGTTCCCCGCGCGTCGCACCAGGGTTTCGGCGCGCAACTGATCCGGGCCCACGCCGAGGAGAGGCGACAACGTTCCGTGCAGGACATGGTAGACGCCGTTGTAGCCACGTGTGCGCTCCACTGTCTCGATGCTGGTTGGCTCCTCGACGACGCAGACCAGCCGCTGATTGCGGGTGGGGCTGGCGCAGTAGGCGCATGGGTCTATGTCCGTGACGTTGTTGCAGATGGAGCAGAGCCGTAAGCTGGCTTTGAGCCCCTGGACCGCGTCCGCCAGGGCCGTTGCGTCCTCGACCGACGAGCGCAGAATGTGGAAGGCGTATCGCTGAGCGGATTTCGTGCCGACCCCAGGCAACTTCTTGAGTTCTTCGATCAGCCGCGCCATTGGCTCGGCATAACGTGCCACAGCGTTGCCTCCCAGAGGTACTCTTACAGCGTTCGATAGACGAGGCCGGTGAAAACATCTCCACTGACGAAGCCCTTGGCCCAGGTTGCGTCCAGGTCGGCGGTGGGTTTCCTGGCAACTGCCTCCTGCTCGGTGGCCCCGCCGGCCTTCAATTTGGCGACGCGATCGCGAATGGCCGCAAGCATATCGCGGTAAGCCTGCAACTGAGCCTTGTCGGCGAGCGCACCATGCCCAGGGATAATCTTCGTCTGAGGGCCCGCGATTGCGAGGGCCTTCTCGCTGGCCTCGATCATGCCGCCGATATTGCCGACACTGCTTTCATCGATGAACGGATACTGCCCATCGAAGAAGATGTCGCCGACGTGGAGTACGTCTGCGTTGTTGAAGTGGATATAGATGTCGGTATCGGTGTGCGCAGGGTTGAAGTGGGCCAAATCGAGGGAGTCCCCGTTGTGCCAAAGGTGCACCGAGTCGTCGAAGGTGATCGCGGGCCAGGAACCGGCAGGATCGGGTGGCACGGTCATGTGAAAGAAGCTGTTTGTCTGCGGTGTCGACAGACGTTCGCGGGTCTTGGCATGGGCCAGGATTCTGAAACCGGCGGCGTGCATGCCCTCGTTGCCGTCGGTGTGGTCGTAGTGCCAGTGCGTGTTGATGAGTGTGTGCGGCGCGTCTTTGCTCACGGCAGCGATGGATGCAAGAACCTTCTGCACCGATGTCGAAAAGCTGGAATCGACAAGCAGATTTCCCTCTGCCCCAGTCTGGAGCGCCATGTTGCCGCCGAATCCTTGCAGCAGGTAGACGTTGTCGGCAAGTTTCGTGGTCGTGATTGGCGTCTGCGCGGCAAGCACGCGCCCTTGCGCAATTCGGTCGGGAACGGCGGACTGTCCGATCATCCAGCGGGGCGCGATGAAGGCTGCACTGGCGGCTGCGGTCAGCGAGAAGAAGCTTCTGCGCGATTGCACTCTTTGCACGGCGTGTCTCCTGATTGGTTCGGGACTACGTGAGTCCGGGAATCTTGAGGCCGCCGAGGAGACCCTGCACATTGGACTGGATGGCTTCGTCGGCCTTGCGCCCAGCATCATTCACGGCAGCGACGACCAGGTCTTCGAGCATTTCAACGTCGGGCTGACTGCCGCCGAGGCTGACCACGGCCGATGGCTCGATGCGAATCTTGAGGAGCTGTTTCTTCCCATTCATGGTGGCCGTGACTGCGCCGCCACCCGCATTTCCCTCGACGATCGTCTGTTCGAGCTTATGCTGCATCTCTTCCTGGATCTGGTTTGCCTGGGCGAGCATTTCGGGGATCTTGAGCGGGTTAATCATGCGTCTCCTTCTGCGCGTGGATCATGCCGGATTCCTATTTGACGCGCAGGTCGACCACGCTGCGAACTTCGGCGTTGAAGAGCTCTTTTGCCCGCTGCACCAGGGGGTGTTTGAGCGCCTCGGCCTCCACGCTGTCGGAGACGGGAGCGAGAGCCGGAGCGGAAACCGCGCCATTGGCCGCACCAGGCACGATGAGAAAGCGGGACGAGGCACCGAGCTTCTGGAGTTCGGCACGAATGATCTTTTCGGCCGCAGCGTTCACGGTGAGGCTCAGCATCTTCCTACCCATAGTCGCCACTTCGATGCGCAGGGTGGCGTTCTCGATGGCCCAGACGCCGGAACCGAGCAGCTGAGAGGCGGAGACATGACCGGCTGCCGCGAGTGCGGCGCAGATAGCTGTGCGTGCACTTTCGGGGTCGAGGTCGTTTTGCGACGTATTGCTCTCCGGGGCCATTGCCAAGGCGCCTTCGGTCAGAACTTCCGCGAAGCTGGTCGAGGGAATCGGGCTCGAAGTGACGAGGAACGGAGTGGTTTCGCGCGCAACCTCACGCGCTTCCGGCACCACCTCAATTGAGGTCTCTGCGGCGGTCTCCTGCGCAACGGCACTCTGCCTGATCGCGGGCTGGTCGGTGAAGGAGCTTGGACGAGTGGTGCCGGTTGCAAAGGGCGAAACGGAAGGTGCCGGTGCGGAGGCTTGGGTGGAGAACGAGCGCGGCGGAGGCGGTGGCGTGGCACGCGGCACAGGTGTAGCGACGGGAGTTCGCACCCCAGCCCCCGCTGCGACTCCGCTCAGCAACTCTTCGAGTGGCAGCAGCCGCTGGGCATGAATCAGCTTCAGCAGGCCGAGTTCGAGATGGAAGCGCTGTTCCTGGCGGTAGTTCAGATCGTCGAAGGTGCGGAGGACGATCTGCAGGTTCCGCGTCAAATCTTCTTCGGTAAAGAGCAGAGAAGTCCGCGTCGCGCGTGCCCGCTCATCCGCAGAGATCTGCAACAGCTCGGTTTGCTCGCCGTCCAGCTTGGCCATGAGCGCATTGCGCAGATAGCGCACCATCTGTCGTGCCAGGGAGGACGGGCTGTGTCCTGCGTTTAGCAGCACATGAAGTTGCTCCATCAAAGCGGCGCTCTGTCCCGCCGCGACGGCTTCGAGCAGCCTCTCGAAGACTGCGTTGGGCACGGAGCCCATCAGCTCCCGAATCTGGTCGATGGCCAGGACCGGACGCCCATCCTTCATCGGTGCCGAAGCAATCGCCTGATCCATGATCGAAAGCGCATCGCGCATCGATCCATCGCCGGCCTCGGCCAGCAGCGCCAGAGCGGCGATTTCGGCCTCGACTTCCTCCTGCGCGGCGATCATCTTCAACTGGCTGAGAATGTCGTCGAAGCGCACGGCATGAAAGCTGAAGTGCTGGCAACGGGAGCGGATGGTCTGCGGGATGTTTTCAGGCTCCGTGGTTGCCATCATGAAGATGACGTGCGCCGGCGGCTCTTCGAGGGTCTTGAGCAGCGCATTGAACGCGGCCTCGGTGATCTGGTGGGCCTCGTCGAGAATGTAGATCTTGTAGCGGTCACGCGACGGCGCGTAGCGAGCGGCATCGCGCAACTCTCGAATCTCATCGATACCGCGATTGGTGGCTGCGTCGATTTCGATGACATCGATTGCGTTGCCTTGACGAATCTCGGTGCACGATTCGCACGTGCCGCACGGCTCCGGGGTTGGCCGGTCCGCGCTGCCGATTTCGCGCCGGCAGTTGAGCGCCTGGGCGAGGATGCGCGCGATGGTCGTCTTGCCGATGCCGCGGTGGCCGGAAAAGATGTAGCCATGGGCGATTCGGTTCTGGGTCAGAGCGTTCAGCAGCGTCCGCGTGACGTGGTCCTGGCCGGCTACGTCGGCGAAACGTTGCGGACGATACTTTCTGGCCAGAACCTGGTAACCCATGGGGAGTACTGCTCCTGTCGCCGTCGAATTTTCGAGACGGCTCAGGTGCGATTGTAACGTTCCAGGGTAGGCGGCCTGGTCTTCCCAATTGTGTGAAACTCAGGCCGATTGTTTGGCGGCAGCATCCTTGTTTGGGCTCCAGTTGATGACGTGATAGACCGCTGGCGTAGGGCCCACATTACGGAAGCCGTGGAGACTGTTGGACGCGTTGAAGACCACCGAGCCCGGCCCGACCTTGATCCACTTCCCGTTCGAGAGCGTCTCGCACTCGCCTTCCCGCAGAATAATCAGCTCCTCGTTTACATGCCGATGGGGTGGATGCGACTCGAGCCCGGGATTCAGCGTGGACACATGCATTTCGAGCTGATCGAGTGCTGCCGTCGGGCCTTTGTAGAGCGAGCGCACTTCGCCTGTTGCAGTCTTCTTCGGCTTCATGTCGTCCCATGCGAAGACCGTTGGCCCAAGAATCGCTGCAGTGTTCTCCGGTTCAGCAAAGGCGCTGAGCGCACCCGGCAGAGCCAACAAACCGACGACCGCATCTCTTCTCGTGATCTCCATAGACTCCTCCCTAGGTCAAAACGTATGGCGCCCGCTGCGGACGCGACAGCATACCGTTGGCTTCCTCGTCATTCTTGAACCGCTCTTGCTCCGGGTCCCAATACAACTTGCGACCAAGCTTCATCGCCATGTCGTGAATCAGGCACGTCGAGCAGGCGCGATGTCCGTGTTCCGCGGGCGAGATCGGTTGCTGGCGGGTGACGATGCAGTCGAGCCAGTTGCCGTGCTGCTCCTTGCTCTCGTAAAGATGGATCTCATCCGGGCCAATGACCGACTTGATGATCTGTGGTTCGCTCCCGGCGAGCGCGGTAGTGTCATCCAGCTTCGCGACCGGGTCACTCTTCGTCACCTGCTCGTTGCCGCGCGACACAAAGATCCAGCCCTTCGTGCCGTAAAACTTGATGCCGTTAGGAAAGTCGCCGCTCACGCTCATGCGGACGCTGTTCGCATAGAGCGCCTCTGTCCGGAACGCCCCATGCACGTCCCAGAGCCCCTGCGTCGGGTACTCGGCATGGCCCCAGACCTCGATAGGACCGGTATACTCGGTGTTCATCGCCCAATGCGCGCTATCGATGTGATGCGCGCCCCAGCCGGTGATCATGCCGGCGCCGAACTGCCGGCAGCGCAGCCAGCCCGGCCGGCCGTAGCCCGTCTGCGGATGCACCCGATCGACGGTGTAGTAGACCTCGGGCGTTTCGCCCAGCCACATATCGTAGTTGATCCACGCGGGTGCCTGCATCGGTGCCTTGTCACCTCCCGGAGGGTCGCCCGGAAGACCCACTTCAACCCGCTGCAACTCGCCGATGCGTCCGTTGCGCACGAGCTCAGCCGCGTACCGAAACTGGATCGTAGAACGCTGCTGGCTGCCAATCTGCAGAATCCGTCCCGAGGCCTGCACAGCGTTGCTCAGTGCGCGCCCTTCGGCGATGGTCAGCGAGGCAGGCTTTTGCAGGTAGACATCCTTGCCCGCTCGAACCGCGTCAATCCCGATCAGCGCGTGCCAATGGTCGGGCGTGCTGATGACAACCGCATCGATTTCTCTGTTGGCCATCAGTTCGTGATAGTTCGCATAGCCGATTGTTCCGTCGTACGGCTTGCCTGTCCGCTGCGCATAAAAGTCGTTTACAAACTTCCTGCCGTCTTCGACCCTATGGGCGTCTAGATCGCAGACAGCGACGATGCGCGCGCGATCGTACTGAAGAATGCCCGGCATGTCGTGCACGCGCGAGATGCGTCCCACGCCGATTGCACCTACATTGATCCGTTTGCTCGGAGCATACTGCCCCAACACGCTGGCTGGGACAATAGATGGGAATCCGATGGCTGCCGCCGTCCCAAGACCAGTCTTTAGAAATCGGCGCCGCGAGAGCCTATTGTGGGATTGAATCACGGCATCCTCCTTCGGCTAATCCTTCAGTGTGACGAGTTTTGCGTTCTTTTGCGCTTTGATGACGAGCTCGGCTGCGAGCAGGCACTTCTCTTGATCCTGCGCGATGTGGGTACGGTTCACAATGTCGGCAACGAACTCGGGACCGAACGGCAGTGGCATGTTGTTGCAGTCGATGTACCGAGCCTGGTTCTTGTCCACGAGGAACAAGTTGTTGCCCTGCTTGCTGACAGCGACATTGGTGTATTTGCGTACTTCGATGTAACCGTCGGTGCCGAGAATAAAGAGTCGCCCATCTCCCCAGGTGCCGAGCCCATCGGGTGTGAACCAGTCGAGGCGTACATAGCCCAGGCCGCGATCGCCGCGGAGCACCATATCGCCGAAGTCCTGGAACTGCGGATGCTCGGGATGGCGCACATTGGCGATCTGCGACTCCACAACTTCGGCTTGCTTTGATCCGGTGTAATAGAGGAATTGGTCGACCTGGTGCGAGCCGATGTCGCACAGGATGCCGCCGTATTGTTCGGGATGCCAGAACCATTCTGGCCGGCCGGTTCCGCCGCCGGCATCGCCGTGTCCCTGAATGATTTGATGCGGCGCAATGTTTATGGTCTGGATCACCTTGCCGATAGCGCCCTGCTGAATCAGCTTGCCCGCGTAGACCGCGGCCTTCACTTCGAGGCGCTCGCTGTAGAGGATGCCGTAGATGCGTTTGGTCGTAGCAATGGTCTTGCGCACTTCGGCGAGCTGCTCGAGTGTTGTGACGCCCGGCTTATCGGAGAGAAAGTCTTTGCCATTCTTCATGGCGCGGATGCCGATCGACGCCCGCTCGTTGGCGATTTGCGAACTGAGTACAAGCTGGATCGACGGATCGTCGAGAATCCCGCCCTGAGTTTTGACGATTTTTGCGTTGGGGAAGCGTTTGGTGAAGGCCGCAAGCTTGTCGTCTTCGCCTCCCCAGGCGGACACGAGTTCACCCCCGCCTCGCTGGATCGCTTCGACCATGCCGCGGATGTGGTCGTGGCTCATGCCGCAGACGGCAAACTTGATGTGATATTTCGGAGCCTCGCCCGTTGCCTCATCCCGGACGGCGTCCTCAATGACGCTGCCGGTGGCGCCGAAGGCGGTGGAACCAGTGGGGAGTCCCGCCATCATGGCCATTGAACCAAGCGTGCCGGCCTGGCGAAGAAAGTCGCGGCGCGCAACAAAACTGTCCTTCATCTCTTTTCTGCTCCCAGTATTCTTTCGCCAGCCATGATACAGAACCACAAGTGCGCTAAGTGCGGACGGTGAATCGATAGTGCGGGCCGCCCGGCTTCCCGGCGTCATGGGCCAGGTTTCCTGAACAGAATCGGTTAGGGACCAATGACCGTTCGTTTTCGGACACACAAACCTGAAAGCGGACAAGCTGGACCGCCTTTCGATCTGGCTGTCGGTTTCTAAGCCCTTCATTTGCAATCGGCCAGTGGAAGGGAACTATTGGCACGCGGTTTGCGAATAACTGAGTGATGGAAGGCAAATCGCGCGCCCAAGCCGACGGGCGTTTCGGGAGAAGCGTTTCATGAGCCAGACGATTCCGATCGATGCACACATGCACGGGCAGGCCATCCCCAGCAGCACAGAAGCGTATACGACTCGCCTTGTCTTCAAATCTCGGGGGCGAATGGTGTTTGTTCCGGTCAGCGAGATTCGCTGGATCGCTGCCGAGGAGAACTACGTTCGCGTCTGCACCGAGCGTGAGACGCACCTGCTGCGCGGCACCATGACGAGCTTCGAGCAAAAGCTCGATCCACGCATGTTCCTGCGCGTGCACCGCTCCGGTATGGTGAATCTGCAGTTCGTGAAAGGCGTCTGCACCGGTGAGCGGGGTGACTTCGTGGTGCACCTCGTCTCTGGGCACAGAGTTGCAATGAGCCGGAGCTACCATGCACGGCTGGGCGATGTGCTTGCCAGAGTCTCAGGGCGAGTAGCCTGAACTTGAGCGCTTAACCTCAGGCTATTTGGTCTTCGCCGTTCTTCTTGTCCGGCGGGTGCGGTTGTTGAGCCGCGGTTTCTTTTTGACGACCCGTTTGCGACGCCGGCTCTCGTCCCGCGAATACATTGTGCCGCGGCACTTCTTGGTGCCGCAGTTGCACAGCGCCTCATCGTCGTCCCCGTCGTAGAGGCAGTAATCGTAGGTGATCTCTTCGCCTGCGGCGATGGTCCGGATGGCTTTGATCCAGACGCGGCCGTTCTCTTCATGCGTCTCACAATTCGGGTCGCAACTATGGTTGATGAACATCGCCATGCAGTGGCCGTCGATGACTACTGTGCCGTCGCCGAGTCCAAAGAGATAAGTGATGGGAGCTTCGTCGTAGCGGGTGTCGGCTTCGGCCTTGCTCAGACGAGGCCCGGTATATTCAGCGACACGCGCGCCCTTCGGAATGGGAGTCGTGGTGTAACAGCCTGCGGCGTGAATGGCGGAAGAGCGAATAATGAGACCCATGCTGCGATCCGAATCCTCCGGTGACTTGAATGCCGTATGCATCGCATCCTACCATTAGAAGAGGCGATGAAAACGCGGTTCATAACCCGGATGCAGGTCGTGCTCTTACCTACGTTGATTCTCGCGTGCGGGGCGGTGCTGCTCGGAGAGCGCGCTTCGGCACAAGTGAGTCCAGGCACGCAGAATAATCCTGCAACGCCGGCGAGCAAGCCCAAAAGCCCACAGGACGCCAATCCATTTCCCGAGGACTCGAACTCGGTTCCGGTGTTGCCTTCGGCGGATTTGCCGGCAACACCGCCCCCGGACGTGAATGACTACGGAGCCGTAGCTCTGTCCGGTGCCGACAGCGATCCGGTGAAGAGCCCGGATGATGCGGCATCGGCGGGCGGGGAGTCCGGATCGAGCTCCAGCAGTGAAGGCCTGGGCAATCTGCCCGAACCTCCGTCGGACGAAGAGCAGAGTGGCAAGCACCGCAGGCTCAACGTGCCTGACAAGCCGCATGTCGAGAGTGCCCAGGAAGACGAGAGTGTCGGCAGCTACTACCTGGACCAGAAGAACTGGAAGGCAGCGCTGTCGCGCTACGAGTCGGCTGTGGTGCTCGATCCTGAGAATCCAGAAGTCTACTGGGGATTGGCCGAGGCCCAGCGCCACATGGGCGATTATGCCAGCGCCAAGGCAAATTATCTGAAGGAGATGGAGTACGACCCGGACTCGAAGCACGGCAAAGAAGCGAAGAAGATCCTGAAGGATCCGGAGATCGCCAACGCCAAGGCTGTTCGGGCGAGTGCTTCAGCGGCGACCCAACCGCAGTGATGTTTCTCAATCACGAAAGTCCTGCCCAGCGTAGATAGGCTGCGAGGATTGGCTGACCCCACAATGTGGTGATGATCCCGCCGATGCAGAGAAACGTTCCCAGGGGCAGCTTGGTCAGGCCGGGGGATGCGGCGTCGCACTTCTGCGTGAGCAGGACCGCAGCGCCCGCGAGCGCGCCAAGCACTGCACCGATCGCGAAAGCCAGCAGCGCGCCCGGCAGTCCCAGCCATGCGGCCAGCATGGCCATCAGCTTGGCGTCGCCAAGGCCGATGCCTTCGCGGCGGCGGATGAGCCAGTATATCCAGCGGATGAGAAGAATGAGGCCGGCGGCGATGAGGATGGAAAAAGCCGAATCCAGAAGCACAAGGCGGGGTGGCGACTTGACTTGCCCGATTTGGACCAACGGTCCCCAGCGTAGCAGGGCGATAGCGATTCCAAGGACGATGCCGGGTAGCGTCACAGCGTCGGGCAGCCAAAGGTGTTCAACGTCCAACACTGCGAGGCCGACCAGCAGGAACACAAGAAGCATCTTTCCGCTAGGTGCTGCCAGGTGCTCAGTGAGGCCGAGGGGACTGAACGAAACCGTACCCACGCTTGAGTCCCAGGAGACAAACTGCCAGACGATCGCGGCCCACAGGATACCGACGGCCAATTCGACGAGAGGATAGCGCCAGCCGATCCAGACGCCGCAGGTCCGGCATCGACCGCGCAGAGCAAGCCAGCTCAATACCGGCACATTCTCCCAAACTGCCAGAGTTCGTCCACAGTTCCTGCAGTGCGAGCGCGGCTTGACGACACCTTCTCCCGCAGGCCAGCGCGTGAGACAAACGTTCAGAAAGCTGCCGAAGGCCAGCCCCATCAGTCCGACAATGAGGGTTAGGATGTCGCGCATCGTGCGAAGGCTGAGTATACGAGGTTGCGACGGCGCAGCATTCAGCTCTCCTCGGCCGCTGCCAGCATGGCTCTGAGGCTCATCTCCACATCGGTCTCCGTTGTCGACCAGTTCGACACGCTGATGCGCATGGCCGTACGTCCTTTCCACACCGTGCTGCCGCACCAACAGACTCCTTGCTGCTGAATGCGCTCGATGGTACGCAGCGTCTTCTCGACGCTGCCGAACGATACCAGCACCTGGTTCAGCACTACTTCATTCAGCACGTGATAGCCCGCGGCTCGAAGTCCGGCGGCGAAGTGTTCTGCGTGCCTCACCGTGCGCTCCACCAGCTCTGCCAAGCCAGCGCGTCCCAGAGACCGCAATCCGGCCCACAGCTCCACTCCGCGTGCTCTTCGCGAGAGCTCCGGATTGTAGTTCGAGGGTTCGCGCTGAGCACCCTGCGCAAGATAGGACGCGCTTATGGCCATCGCCGCTTGCAGCGTCTCTGGCTGGCGCACCACGGCGATGCCGCAGTCATAGCCGATGTTGGGCCACTTATGTCCATCGGTCGCCCAGCTATCGGCGAGGTCAAATCCTGCGGTGAGTGGACGCAGTAAGGGCGAGACAGTTGCCCATAGTCCGAACGCGCCGTCCACATGCACCCACGCTCCTGCCGTACGCGCCTTCGCGCAAATCTTGTCTGCCGGATCGAAGGCTCCCGTATTCACGTTTCCGGCCTGAAGGCAGAGGATCGTGTTCTTGTCCAGAGCAGGCACCGCATCGGCCTTCATGCGTCCCTGGTCGTCGACCGGTACACGGATCACGCGCTCGCGGCCGAACCCGAGAAGCGCCAGCGCCTTCAACAGGGAAGCGTGGACTTCATCGCTCACGACGACGCGCACCGGCGGGGCGCCGAACAGTCCATCGCGTTCTAGATCCCAGCCAGCGCGTTCGAGCAGGGCATGCCGTGCTGCTGCGAGGGCAGAGAAGTTGGCCATCGTGGCTCCGGTGACTACAGCTCCACCGCATCCTGCGGGCAGGCCGAGCAGGTCTTTGACCCACTCCAGTGCAGTCGATTCGAGCGCAATTGCCGCCGGCGACTGCACCTGGAACGCAGCATTCTGGTCCCACGCCGCCACCAGCCAGGCCGCTCCCATAGCCGCGGGCAGGGTTCCGCCGTTCACAAAACCGAAGTAGCGGCCGCCGTTGTTCGCTACTGTTGCGGGGCCGGCTGACTCTGCGAGCAGGCGCACCACGTCTTCTGGTGAAGTCGGCTGGTCGGGCAACGCATCGGTCAGGGTGTCCAACGCGGCGACTGCGTCCGTATTGGGTGTAACGGGGCGTTGATTCACCTCTTCGAGGTAACGCTGGGCGTATTCCGCGGCTAAATTGAGCACGGCGGTACGGTCTGGCACGGTGAAGGGAGGGATATCAGGATTCTCTGGGGACGGCATCGGTTGCCCAGTCTAGCACGAGGTTTGCCTAAGCCTGCTTGACTTGCGGTTCCATTGCA
The DNA here is from genome assembly GCA_964585715.1 of uncultured Occallatibacter sp. Classification (GTDB taxonomy): domain Bacteria; phylum Acidobacteriota; class Terriglobia; order Terriglobales; family Acidobacteriaceae; genus Telmatobacter. Next base: position 10,279 of record CAZPEZ010000014.1, on the reverse strand, counting down.
CGATGCGAACCCCGCTTGCGCGTCTGGAGGTAAACTAACCACGATGGACGTTGCACGACAGGCAGACAGTCCAGAATCTCCTTCCACCACGCCTTCTTCCATCGCAACCGATCCGGCGCGGGCCGGCTCTCTGTTTGCGGAGACGGCAACCATCATGGCCCGGTTGCGTGCGCCCGGGGGCTGCCCCTGGGACCGCGAGCAGACCTTCGATACCATCCGCAAGTACACGCTCGAAGAGGCCTACGAGGTCTTCGACGCGATCGAGCGACGCGACTTCCCGCATCTCGCCGAGGAACTCGGCGATCTGCTGCTCCAGGTGCTGTTTTATGCGGAGATGGCAGCCAACGAGGGCCGCTTCACGATCGCCGAGGTGCTCGATCATCTAAATCGTAAACTCGTGCGCCGTCATCCACACGTCTTCGGTGAGGAAGCATCGCGCGCCGCGGGCAATCGAGCCAACGTCGATCCCGAAGTGGCAGCTACGGCCACTGGCGTACTGCGCAACTGGGATGAGATCAAGTCGGCCGAGCCATTGCATGGAGCGGAACCCTCCGGAGGATCGAGGCTTGACACGGTGACCCGCGCGCTGCCCGCGCTTGCCGAGGCAGCCAAGCTGGGTTCGAAGGCGGCGAAGTCCGGATTCGACTGGCCGCACTGGCGCGATTTGCTGCCGAAGCTCGAAGAAGAAACGGCCGAGCTTGAAGCGGAAGCCTCGGCCGCAGAACAGAACTCCGCCGACAAAGCCAGACAAACGAGTGTCGAAGCCGAGCTCGGCGATCTTCTGTTCACCGCCGTCAATCTTGGCCGGCATCTGGGTGTCGATGCGGAGATGGCTCTACGCGGCTGTAACCTGCGCTTCCGGCAACGGTTCCGTGAGATGGAGCTTGCATCGACGCGCCCGCTCGAAGACCTTGGCCCAGCGGAACTCGAAGCCCTGTGGGTTGGAGCCAAACGCAAGCTCTCTGGATCGGAATCTGCAGCCGCGACGGAGCCGCAGCGATGATCCTCATTCGCAACTGCTCCGGATTCGACGAGCTCGAAGCGTGCGTCCAACTCCAGATTGAGACGTGGGGCTACGACGACAGCGACGTCATTCCGCGCAAAGCGTTCCTTGTCGGACAGAAGATTGGCGGGCAGGTGATTGGAGCCTTCGATACCGATCTACCAGGTGCGGCACCCAATGGCAGCCCAGAATCTCTGGTCGGTTTCGCCATGTCTTTGCCGGGCGTGAAGACCGGGCCGGACGAGCCGCGTTCTTATCTCCACTCGCACATGCTGGCCGTTCGCGGCAGTTATCGCAATCGAGGACTAGGCGCACAACTCAAACTCCGGCAGCGACTTGAAGCGCTTTCTCGCAAGCTTCGCTTGATGGAATGGACCTTCGATCCACTGGAGATCAAGAACGCCTATTTGAATATCCACAAGCTGGGCGCGATTGCTCGTTGCTACTACGTGAATTTTTATGGTGTATCCTCTAGTCGTCTGCAGGGTGGGCTCCCCACGGATCGTCTTGTGGCGGAGTGGCATCTTGATTCGCCACGAGTGACAGCAATTCTCGAGGGCAGACCCAGGGCTTCTTTCACCATTCACGAACGCATCTTGGTGCCTGCATCCATCTACCAGTGGAAGGCGTCAGAAGCGCACCGGGAGCGGGCCACGGAAGTGCAACTGGAGAATCGCCGCAGGTTTCAGGATGCATTCAGTCGCGGATTAGCGGTACTCGGATTTACACGCGACGCGGAGGGCAACGGTGTCTTCGAATTGGGTTCCCCAACCCAGGCGGAGATGGATTGAAGAGGAATCGTCAAAGCTCGCATCGAACTTGATTGAGACAGCTTCACATTCACTGCTTGTTGGATAGAGGAATTCACTTCTTATGAGAATCGATGGAATCGTTCTTCGCGAATTACATCTTCCCCTCGTGCGTCCCTTTGAAACCAGCTTTGGCGTCACCACGAATCGCCGGATTCTTCTGGCTGAGATTCGTTCCGAAGGCCTGATCGGCTGGGGCGAGTGCACGGCCGGCGAGCGGCCGTTCTTCTCCGGTGAGACGACGGATACCGCGTGGCAGGTTCTGGCGAATGAGCTCGGTCCGATGCTGGCTGCTGAGGCCCCGGAGCATGGCGGAGACTGCCCACGCATCTTCAAACGCGTGCGCGCGAACCGCATGGCGAAGGCCGCGCTGGAAAATGCGATCTGGGACCTTGAAGCACAGCGCGAAGGGCTTCCGATTTCGATTCTGTTGGGCGGCGTCCGCGACAAGATTGCGTGCGGGGTCTCGCTCGGCATTCAGAAGTCGATTCCCGAGCTGCTCAACATCATCGAGCGCGAGCTGGCGGCTGGTTATCAGCGGATCAAGCTGAAGTGCAAGCCCGGCTGGGATGTGGAGGTTTTCGAGAAGGTGCGCAGCCGCTGGCCCGGCATCATGTTGAGCTGCGACGCGAACTCCGCTTACAAGCTCCGCGACGCTGACCACATCGCCACTTTCGATCAGTTCGATCTGCTGATGATCGAGCAGCCGCTCTGGTCCGATGACTTCTACTACCACTCGATGCTGCAGCGGCAGCTCAACACGCCGATCTGTCTCGATGAGTCGATCCACAACCGCCGTGACGCGCTGGCTGCGATCGAAATGGAGTCCTGCAAGATCATCAACATTAAGTTGGGGCGCGTGGGCGGCTTCTCCGAAGCCATCGCTGTGCATAACGCGGCACAGGAGCGGGGCATCCCGGTCTGGTGCGGTGGCATGCTCGAGTCCGGCATCGGACGGTCGCACAACATCGCGCTCTCCACACTCGACAACTTCACGTTGCCTGGCGACGTTTCGGCTTCTGCGCGCTATTGGAAGGAAGACATCATCGAGCCGGAGGTTACGGTGTCGCCCGATGGAGAGATTGCGATTCCTGATACGCCGGGCCGCGGTTACGAAGTGCGCTACGACCTGATCGAGAAGCTTACCGTGCGCAAGGAAACAGTGCGCGCGTTCGAGTTGGTGGCGGGAGTGACCGTCTAACGTCCGCACACAGCATGATGACTCTGTACGAGGCGGTTCGCGCAGGAGAGCTGCAAGTGCAGTTGTCCGCTCCAGGACCATGGTGCTCAGAATCGTCCCGACCTCGGGAGGTTTGCGCCTTGCGGGAATGATAGAGTCAATCCGATGCAATGGGGTGCGGGATCGAAGGAAGCAGAGCGCGAGTGGCTGGCAACGCTGCTGTCCGACGCTGTGGCCCAGCATCAGGCAGGCCGGCTGGACGAGGCGAAGGAACTCTATCTGCAAATCCTCGCGGTCGATGTGCGGCACGCGCCCAGTTTGTTTGGTCTCGGCGCAATCGCGCAGCAGTCGGGCAACGCCCAGGTTGCCGAGAAGATGATCCGTCGAGCGATCGCCATCGATGGCGATAATGTCGAGTACCACTTCGCTCTCGGTGGAACTCTGCAGGCACAGCGGAAGTTCGCTGAGGCGCTCTCTGAATTTCTGCGCGTGATCGGGTCCGATCCAGGGAATGTACTAGCGCGGTTTCGTGTAGGCAATGTTCTGCAGCTCGAGGGCAAGCTGGACGAGGCCATTGCGGAATACGAGGGCATTCTGGCGATCAAGCCCGATTCGTCCGAAGCGGAATTCAACATTGGGAACGTCCTGAGGTTGCAAGGGAATCTGTCCGAGGCGCGTGCGCAGTATCAGAGGGCACTTAAGCTTCAGCCGGACAACGTCGACGCCCGATGGAACCTGAGCCTGCTCAATTTGCTTGAAGGCGACTATGCCGCTGGGTGGCCGCTGTATGAGTCGCGCCTGCAGCGACCCACGCCAAATCTCCGCAGCTTCCCAATGCCACAGTGGAAGGGCGAGCCGCTCAACGGGTCACGGGTCCTGCTTCATGCCGAGCAGGGACTCGGCGACACGCTGCAGTTTCTTCGCTTTATTCCGATGGTCGTGACGGCGGGCGGGCAGGTTCTTCTCGATGTGCCAGAGCAGATTCACAGGCTGGCGGCGGAGATTCCCGGCGTCGCTGCCGTGATTGCGACAGGCGAGCCCATTGCGGATCACGAATGGCAGTGCCCTTTGATGAGCTTGCCGCTTGCGTTCGGGACGACGGTAGCTACGATCCCTGCACAGGTGCCTTATCTCAAGATTCCCGAGGACGCACTGCAAGCTGCAGCGGAACGGCTGTGGCCAGACAATGGCCTGCGCGTCGGGTTGGTGTGGGGGGCAACGCCGCGGTCCTTCGAAGACTCGGACCGTTCGATTCCACTTGCTCTGTTTAGGTCGATTCTCTCCACGAAAGACACGCACTTCTTCTCGCTGCAGTTAGGGCCACAGGCTAGCCAGTTCGATACCCTTGAGAACCCGATGACCGACCTGAGCGCAGCGATTGCAGACTTCGCCGACACGACAGCGCTTGTCACGCATCTCGATCTTGTCATCACCGTCGACACATCCGTCGCACATCTCGCCGGAGCGCTGGGCAAGCCGACTTGGGTTCTGCTGCCGTTCTCTTCGGACTGGCGCTGGCTGACGCATCGCAACGACAGCCCGTGGTACCCGACAGTGCGCCTGTTCAGGCAGGCGCGCCCGAGAGACTGGTCTTCGGTGCTTGAACGCGTTCAGTCGGAGCTCGAACTGCTGGTCCAAAAATCCGGACGCTAGGACGCGCTTTAGCTCCTGAATTTGCGGCCTTTTCATCGCACTTTGCGCTGTTCGGTGCAGGGAACCGGGCGCGGTCTGCGCGCGTACTCACTCAACGGCGGGGCAACTTTGCCGGCGTGATCGCGTCTCAATCCCTGAGGAGCGGCATGACCCTACAACTTCGCTGCCGCCGGAGGTTACACCGTTGACTCCCCAGGAAGAACAGCTTCTGAACTCGCTCATCGAGCGCGTAAACCAGACACAGCTGCAAGAGAAAGACCCTGACGCGGAAGCGTTGCTGAACCGTTCGTTCGGTCCGAACCCCGATGCGCTCTACATTCTTGCCCAGACAGTACTGGTGCAGAATATTGCACTCGAACAGGCCAAGGCACAGGTCGCACAGCTGCAGCAGCAGGCCCAGCAGCACTCTCAGCCTGCGCGTGCCACGAGTTTCCTCGGCAGCCTGCTGGGACATCGTGATCCAGAGCCCGCTCCAGTGCAGACTCCCGGCTATCAGCCAGTCAATCCGGAGTACGCCCAGCCGCAGTATGCACAACCCACTCCCGGGTACGCCGCGCCGCAATACCAACAGCCGCAGTATGTCGCAGCGAGCCAGCCAAGCTTTCTGCGCGGCGCCATGCAGACCGCTGCCGGTGTCGCTGCCGGCGCGCTCGCCTTTGAGGGAGTGGAATCGGTCCTGCACGGCTTGGGCGGCTTTGGCCATCCGGGATTGGGCGTAGGGGGCCTCGGCTGGGGTGGTGGCGGCCTGGGCATGGGCGGCGGATTCGATCGTCCCGTTGAGGAGACGGTCGTCAACAACTACTACGACGACCCAGCCCAGGGGGGCGAACATCGCGGCATCGAGGCAGGGGAACATCATTTCCACGAATCGGCAGATCAGAACCTGGGCCAGGGTGGCGGGGAGCAGTTCAGCGACGCCAGCTACAACACCTCGGGCGACGATCGCAACGAGCTCGAGGACTCCGCGGGTTACGACAACTCCAACGTCGACGATGGTTCGGGATTCGCTGACTCGGGCGGCGGCGACGGCGGCGACCTGCTCTGAATTGTGCCGGTCCATCCCGGCATGATTCTTTGCGGGCTAGAATGCGATTCAACTCACCCGGCCAATCAGGCAGTTTGTCACAAGACGCACCCGATTGGCCGCGGGCTCTTCGTACAATCAAGAGGACTTAGAAATAGTTGTGTGTTTCTCTTTTGGAGGCTGGAATGAGTCAGCGTTTTGTGCTTTTGTCTTGTTTGGCAATCGGTCTCACGGCGACAACTTCAGCGGTTGGACAAAGCGGTCCCGCTGAGCCAGTCAAGCTCCTGCCCGGGCTGGATAGGTCCCTGATCGATAGCTCGGCCGATCCCTGCGTCGACTTCGCTGCCTATGCGTGCGGCAACTTCTCGAAGCTCCACCCCATTCCAGCTGACAAATCAGGCTACGGCTCCGGCGCAATTGTTTTTGACTACACCCAGCAGGTCCTGCACGATCTGCTGGAGAAGGTCGCCGTCGACGATCCAAAGCGCACACCGAACGAACAGAAGATAGGAGACTTCTACGCAACGTGCATGAACGAAGATGCCATTCACGAAGCAGGCCTGAAGCCGCTGCAGCCGGAGCTGGATCGCATCGCCGCACTGACTGACAAGTCGCAGCTCACAGAGCTACTGGCACACTTTCAGTTGATCAATGTGAACGCCTTCTTCAGCTTCGGCGAGCAGCAGGACTTCAAAGATGCACAGAAGCAGATTGCCGTGGTCGATCAGGGCGGCCTGGGTCTGCCGGAACGCGACTACTATCTGCGCACCGGAGATGCGGCGGAGACGACGCGCAAGCAGTATGTAGCGCACGTGGCGAAGATGCTCACTCTGGCCGGCGAACCGGCCGAGCAGGCGGGGACGGACGCACAGAAGACCATGGATCTCGAGACATCTCTGGCTAAGATCTCTCTCGACATCACATCGCAGCGCGATCCAAACAAGATCTACCATCCCGAGACTGTGACGCAGCTTTCCGCGCTGGCTCCGGTCGTGGACTGGCCGCACTTCTTCTCGCTCACCGGCACGCCTTCAGTGACCGACTTGAATGTGGCGAATCCGGATTTCTTCAAAGGGATGCAGCCTCTGATCGAGTCCACCGATCTCGATACCATCAAGACCTACCTGCGCTGGCAGTTGATCAACTCGGTCCCCGGTTACGCCATGCCCAAGGCCATGGACGAGGAGAACTTCGATTTCTTCAGCCACAAGCTACGCGGTACGCCGACGCAGCAGGTGCGCTGGAAGCGTTGCGTGCAGGCGACCGATGGCGCGCTCGGCGAAGCGCTGGGCCAGGTCTATGTCTCCTCGCAATTCTCTGCCGCAAACAAGGCATTCACGCTGCAGATGGTCCACGACATCGAGAACGCGATGGACAACGAGATCGGCACACTCGATTGGATGAGCCCGGAGACGAAGATCAAGGCGAAGGCCAAGCTGCACCTGGTCGCCAACAAGATCGGCTACCCCGATCGCTGGCGCGATTACTCTTCACTTGCAATTGCGCGCGGAGACGCTCTTGGCAACGCGACGCGAGGTGTCGAGTTTGAAAACCACCGCCAGCTGGCTAAGATCGGCAAGCCGGTCGATCGCGGCGAATGGGGCATGTCGCCCTCCACCGTCGACGCGTACTACAACCCCTCGATGAACGACATCAACTTTCCTGCCGGCATTCTGCAGTCTCCGCTCTACGATCCGCATGCCACGGACGCAGAGAACTATGGGCACATTGGCGGCATCGTTGGACATGAGCTGACCCATGGTTTCGACGACGAAGGCAGCCAGTTCGATGGAAGCGGCAATCTCTCCGACTGGTGGACGGCGGATGACAAGAAGAAATTTGAATCTATGACGGATTGCGAGGTGAAGGAATACGGTGGCTTCACCGCAGTCGACGACGTCAAGGTGAACGGCAAGCTGACTCTGGGAGAGAATACGGCAGACAATGGCGGTCTCCGCTTGGCCTACATGGCATTTCTTGAAGACGCCAAGCGCAAGGGGTTGGATCTCTCAGCCAAGCAGGATGGCTTCACGCCGATTCAGCAGTTCTTCCTGGCGCATGGCCAAAGCTGGTGCGGGGCGATTCGTCCCGAGCAAGTCCGGTTGCAGGTGCAGACCGATCCGCATTCGCCGCGCCAGTTCCGCATCGACGGCGTCGTCCAGAACATGCCGGAGTTCGGCAAGGCCTTCGGATGCAAAACCGGGCAGCCGATGATGCCGGCCAATGCCTGTCGCGTTTGGTAGAGGCTGAAGATCGATCTTCGAAGGACGGCAGCCGCTAGGGATTCTTCTGCCGTCCCCAGTCGAACCGCCTGCCCACAATCCCTTTCACGATCCAGTGATCGGTCGCGGCTGTGGGTCCGACGCCTACGCCGAAGTTGATCTCCCATTTCGGCGAGACATTCAAATCGATCGCGGGAAAGATTTGCTGTTGCTGATTGTGCAGGCTGGCGATGTTGGTGATGCTGCCGTAGTCGGCGTAGTACTCAATGCCGCCGCTGATCTGCTTGGTGAAGTCGTAGCTGATCTTCACCGCCGGGGAAAAGTCGATCCCAAGATTGACGTCGGGACCATGCCACGTTCGCTCCAGCGCCGGGTTCACGGCGAAGTACCAGCGACCTGCGGTCTTGTCGACGATCGGCCGAATCTCCCAGGTCCAGGTGTCGCGATCGAAGAACGCTCGCTGATATCCAACCTCGGTTGAGAGACTCACACCCACGGGCCAGCGCCAACCGTCAGGCACGCGTACCCGTGGGCGGATATGATCGCCGACCCACTGCACGCCGGTCCCACTTTGTTCGCTTGTAAAGATGTAGAAGCCAACTTCAGACCAGCTGTTGATCCCCTGTGTAATCTCGATGGTTTCGTGCTCGGCATGATTGGTGGGCGCTACGCCATCGATAAAGTGCTTCTGGCCATCGGCGGTGAAGTTCGAATGCAATTCGATCATCGTGCTCTGGGGTGGAACGGTATCGGCTCCATAGACCTGGATTTCGTAGTTGCCCTGCGCATGGGCGCGCGCCGCGCAGCCTGCGACAGCAATGACCGCAACAAGAAGAAAATAGGACCGCCTCAAATCGTTTCCTCAAAATGGTCGAAGAAAGACCCGCAACCGACGACGTCACGCGTAACGGAATAATGCCATGAATCCGGAGTCCATGTGGTCCTGCTGGTGACAGTGGAAGAGCGTGTTGCCGGGATTGTCAGCCACGAGATCGACTTCGACCATGCTCCCTGCTGGAACAACAACAACATCTTTATAGACGCCGCTCGTGGGTGTTTTGGCGAATGAAACCAGCTCGAAGGCGTGACGATGCAGGTGCACCGGATGGTCGTCGGTGCTGCGATTGTCAAAAATCAACCGGTGTCGTCGTCCTTCATGCAGCAGGATTGGATCGGTCGCCGGGAACGACTTTCCATTAATCATCCAACGATCGAGTGCACCGTGGCCCTCGAATTTTGAGGTGAAGACAAGCGGGATCGTCACGTCTGGCTTGTAGATCGCGGGTTTCGGGTCGGCAAACACCTGGTAATGCCATTGCAGGTTCGTGGAAGCGGGAGCCTGCGCCTCGCCTGTCGCGTTCGCATACTCGATCACAGTACCCATGCCTGCCTCACGGAATTTCGCACGAGGTTCACTCAAGACCCAGACGCCGGGTGCGTTCATGGAGACGATCGCACTGACGCGCTCGGCCGGCCCGAGCCGCAGTGTGTCCACTTGCGCCTGCGTTGGAACGGGGCGTCCATCGAGGGCGACGACCTGGAACCGGTGCTGGGGTAGAGCGAGCCAATGTGCGACCGTTGCGCTCGCATTCAGGATGTGGAAGAGGACGCGTTGCCCCTCGCGCACTCGGATCGGCTCGTCGTGGCCGAGCATGCGCCCGTTGATCGATGCAATGATGTAGTCGACCATCTGCGATCCGTCGTCGCTGGTCATGAAGTACGGCTCCCAATCGTGCAGGACGAGAAACTGCTCTTGGTCGTAGCGCGCAGGATTCTCCTTCGGCTCGACGACCAGCGGCCCTAACTGCCCGCTATAGAGGCCCCGCTTCAAGTCGCGGTGGGCAGCTGTATGGGTGTGGTACCAGTGCAGGCCTGTTGGTTTTGGGACAAAGGTGATGAGAGACCTGCTTCCCGCGGAGATCATCGGCGAGCCTTCTTCCATGGCGCCGTCGACATCCGGCGGAATCCACTGACCATGCCAGTGCACGATCTGCTCGCGGTCGAGGCGGTTCACGATTTCGATTGTGACGGGTTCGCCCTCTGTCAGGCGCAGCAGCGGGCCGGGGATCTGGCCGTTGTAGGCGGCGGTCCGAATCTTCTTCTTCGGCGACAGTTCCCACTCGGTCTCGACGATCTCGATTTTGAAGTCCGGGATCTTCTCGGGCTGACCCCCGGCACTGTTGGCCGGAGGTGAGCGAAGAAGTGCTCCAACTGAGGCCATCGCCGCGCCGTGCAGAAACTCTCGCCGATCGAAGACAGAGGAGCCAGGGGCTCTGCGCAAATCGACTTGATTCGTGTTTACTTTGGAGCCCATCCTGGCCTCCTATTGTCGCTGTTTTTGCGGAGATCGAGTACGGTTTTGGCTCCGAACCAGCGGCATTCGCCGAA
>CAZPEZ010000013.1:0-71402 GCA_964585715.1 uncultured Occallatibacter sp. | reverse complement strand
GCGGCACCGTCTCCGTGTTGTGGTTCAGCACCTCGGGCCGCGCCTCCACCACAATGCGAATCGACTCCTCGTCTCCCTGAAAATCCGGGATGAGCACCTCCACGCGGCATCCCGGCGCCACCCGCCGGATCTCCTCGATCACCAGGGCAAACACGCGCGCCCCGCCCACCAGATCGTCGTCCCGATTCACACTGGTGATCACGGCGTGCTGCAAGCCCAGCGCCGCCACCGCCTCAGCCACTCGCCGCGGCTCGTCGAAATCGATCGGCTCCGGCCGTCCCTTCGGCACCGCGCAAAATCCGCATCGCCGCGTACACAGATTGCCCAGCATCATGAACGTCGCCGTCTTGTGGTGCCAGCACTCGCCGATATTCGGGCACTGCGCGCTCTCGCACACCGTGTGCAGCCCCAGCGACCGGGCCAGCCGCTTCAGGTCGTGATAGTTCTCGCCCATCGGTGCACGCGCCTTCAGCCACTCCGGCTTGGGAGCAGGCGTCCTCCGCGCGGGCTCAATCTGGACCAGTTCCATCTATCGTTATTGTAACGAGCACGCACCATCTTGCTTGCTACACTGCGCACATGTCTGCTGTAGCCACGCGACAAACTCCCACCATACTCATTGCGCTCGGCTGCGCGATGGCCCTCGGCCAGTCCTCCTATCAGCCCGCCCCACCGACAGCCGATCGGTCCGCCCAGGTCTTCAAACAGCTGCGCCAGGACTGGGCCCACAATCTCTACGAGAAACAGAACGACGCTTCGGTCGCCGAATACACGCCCGATGCCGACTTCGTTCAGCCCGACGGCGCGGTCATCCACGGCACCGCAGCTCTGCACAAGCTCTATGAGGCCATCACCGCAACCTACGACAGCGATCTCGTCTTCAACTCCACCCACGCCGACATCGCCGGCAGCCAGGCAACCGACTCCGGCACCTACCGTGAAATCCTCGTCGAACGCGCGACCGGCAAGCGCCAGATCTTCAGCGGCGCCTATCGCACCCTTTACCGCCGGACCAGCGATGGGCATTGGCTGATTGCACGCCAGGAATGGACCGCCGGCTCCGACGCTCCCGTCGCCATAAATCTCGATCCACATCCCATCGTCGCTCTCACCTTCGACGACCTGCCCGCCGCCGGCAGTCTCCCTCCCGACACCAACCGCACCAAAATCCTGACGGCTCTCGCGTCCGAGCTCAAAGCCAACCGCCTCGAAGGCACCTACGGCTTCGTCAACGCCGTCAAGCTCGAGAACGATCCCGACGCGCAGCAGGCTCTCCACCTCTGGCTCGACTCCGCCATGAACATCGGCAGCCACACCTGGTCGCACATCTCCCTCACCGCCAACACCGCCGAAGCCTTCGAACAGGAGATCGCGAAGAACGAACCCGCTCTCGAATCCTACGGCCAAACCCGCGATTGGCGCTGGTTCCGCTACCCCTTCCTCTGGGAAGGTGACACCCTCGAGAAGCGCCGCGCCGTGCGCGGTTATCTCGCCGAGCATCGCTACCGCGTTGCCCAGGTCTCCATCGACTTCGAAGACTACGCGTGGAACGATACCTACGGACGCTGCACCGCCAAGCAGGACGCCGCCGCAATCGACTGGCTCAAGCAGAGCTATCTTGAGGCAGCGCGCGAGTACATCACACTCGGACGCGAAGAACAAATCATTGCCTTCGGCCACGAGATTCCCAACGTGCTGCTGCTCCACGCTACAGCGTTCACCACGCTCATGCTCCCCGAGCTTCTCGATCAACTGCGTTCAGAGGGTTTCACCTTCGACGGGATTGCCGATGTGGAGAAAGACCCCGCCTATGCCATGGACCCCGACGCTGCCCTCAAAGATGGCGGCACTCTGCCCGATCAGTTCATGGACTCCCGCCACCTGCAGTATCCGCCCTTCCAGCCCAAGCCCTTCGACAAGCTGAAGTCGATCTGCCAGTAAAAGTTGAACCGCGCGGCATCTCGACCAATCGAGAGCGACGCTTGGCGCAGAAAAAGCTCACTGCTCATCCATCCGCGCGGCATTCAAGTAGAATCCTGCGGGACAGGAGAATGCCTTGAAACCCTTTCTTCTAATCTCCGTCGTCTGCCTGGCAGCAGGCGTATCCATCCTCGTTGCCTACTGCCACGGCACCACGAACATGTCGGTTGCTCTCCCGCTTTCGGGTACCTCGCTCCACATCGACATCACCACCAATGGCACTCCTGCGCTCGTCGGCGTTTCGCTCACGCTGCTCGGCGCGTTCCTGCTCATCATCGCGTGGTTCCGCGCTCTTTTCAGCCGATCGAAGAAGGCAAAAACCGAAGCCGCACCACCTCCGCGGCGCGACGAGCCATTCAAGCAATAGCTCCGCCTTGCCGTGCGCGTATCTGACTCTCAATCCGCCTCGATCCCCAGCTCCCGCGCAATCTTCTCCGCTGCCCCCGCCGCACTGCGGCTAATCGTGTCGATCGAGAATCGCGCCTTCGGCATCGGAAGCGTGAGATTCCCGCTGGCATGAAGCTGCTCGAAGAGCTCCACCGACGTGAGCTTCTTGAATTGCTGCCGCGAAGCGCTGGCCATGCGCCGATTCAGCTCCGGGATGGGGCAGGTCAACTCAACAAATTCAATCGTCCCGCCCGCCGCGTTCACCGTTTCCACAAGACTCCCGATGAACTCCGGCCGCACCGTCGTCTCCGGCGCAAACGTGAAGATCAAGCCCGCCACCCCTTCTCGGCACGCCGCGCGAACCACCGAAAGCCAGATCTTCTCGCGCAGTTCCACAAACGCCGGACTTCCGAACTCGAAGACCGACAGCAGCAGATCTACTACAAGATGATTGTGGAACAGCTTGAACCCTGTGAGAGCCGCAAGCTCCTGCCCCACGGTCAGCTTTCCGGTCGCGGGCATTCCAAACAGCACAATCAACTTCATGCAGGCTCTCCACACATGTCGGGTGCCCCATCCAAGCTCTGCTTGGATGGGAAAGGGGCGAGACCGGACACGCATCTTGACTCCGCCCTCTTCGGATCTCACTGAAGCGATCGCTAGTCGCCCAGTGCTGGCTTCCGCGTTCCGGTCGCCGGTGTCTGCGCGGGTTTCAGGTACTTATCCCACCACGCCAGCCAGCGCTCATACCGGTCGCGAATATAACTCGGCCGAGTGAATCCATGAAACTGCCCCGGATACACGACTAACTCCGTCGGACGCCCCAGCGACTTCAGCGCCTGATACATCTGCTCCCCACCCAGCAACGGCACATTCATATCCGACGTCCCACCCATAAATAACATTGGCGTGTGCACTCGCTTGTCGACTTCAAGAAACGGGTAACTCATCTTGAGATAGAGCTGCAGATTCTGCCACGGCGGCCCCAACTCGTTGTCGTACTGCAGAATGTACTGGTCCGCGCCATAGAACGACATCGGCGCCGCGACGCCCGCCCCACTAATGCCGCATTTGAAGCGATCCGTGCTCGCCACCGTGTAATCCGTCAGAATGCCGCCATAACTCCACCCCGTCACACACAGCCGGTTCGGATCGGCCACGCCCATCGCGACCGCCTTGTCCACGCCCGCCAGCAGATCCTCAATTTCGTAGTGGCCCCAGTCCGCCGCAATCGCCTTCGCATAATCCTGCCCGCGTCCCGAGCTCCCGCGATAGTTGATGTTCAATTCGGCGTAGCCCTTTGTCGCCAGCCATTGCCGCATAAAGTCGAAGCTGTGCTCGTCTTGCCCGTTCGGCCCGCCGTGAATAAACAGGATCATAGGCGCCGGCGACCTTTCTTTGAATCCCTCCGGCCTTGTCAACAGCCCGTGAACTTCCGTGCCCTCTTTGCCCGCAAATTCGACCCCCTCCGTCGGAACCAGGTTCAACTCAGCCATCAACGCATCGTTGTGCTTGGTCAGCTTGCGCAGTGCACCGTTCTCCAGCGCATAGATCTCCCCCGGATTCGCATCGTCGGTGAAAAGAACCGCCGTGTGCCCGGCCACTGCATCCCAGCTCATCACCGATCCCGGCTGGGTCAGCAGCTTCGTATCGCCGTCCCCGGATAACTCGACCGCCGCCGGATACTGGTTGCGATCGTCATTGATCAAGTAACCTAGCTTCCCGTCGGGCGAGTAAATCGGCGACCGAACCGCCCGATCTAACTTAGCTGCCGGATAACTTACCTTCCCATCTAGAGTCACCACCGCGGGCTTCGACTGCGAGTACTCCCATAGCTTCAGCGGCGCGCCCTGCGTATACGCAATCGACTTCGAGTCCGGCGACCACGCCAGCTGCCCATCGTCCGGCCCTTCCCACGTCGTCAGCTTCTTCGCAATCGATCCCGCTTTCGCCTCCACCACAAACACGTCTGTATTGATACTGCGGTCCGGGTCGGCCTCCTGATTGCTCGCGAACGCAATCCATTTCCCATCGGGCGACCACTCCGCATCGTTCTCGTTCACATCCTTGCTCGTGGTCAACTTCTCCAGCTTCTTCGTCGCGATGTCGTAGAGGTACAGAGAATTCCACCCATCGTCGCGAATGTATCCCTCAATGTCCTGCTTGAAGTGGTAGCGATCGATCACGATCGGCTTCGGCGGCGCAGGCGGCTTACCCTCCTCCGCGTCCGGCTCGTTCTTCGGCCGCAGCGTCAACAGTAGCTTCTTCGCATCCGGCGACCAGGTGTACCCGCCGATCTCATGTTCTGTAATCGCCGTCAGCTGATCGGCCTCGCCCCCTCGCCGGTCCATCAGCCAGATCTGATCGCCCTTTGCCGGCCCCGGCCGCGACGACATGAAACTGATATACCGCCCATCGGGGCTGAACTTCGGCTCCGACGCGCCTTCCTTCCCATACGTCAGCTGCAGATCGACCGAGCCGTCCCACTTCACCATCCACAGATGGCTCTCGCCCTTGTCCTCTTTCGTATCCACCTGGCTCAACGAGTACGCCACCCACCCACCATCCGGCGACACCACCGGCCCACCGACACGTTGAATCTTCGCCAGATCGTCCAGCGTGATATCGCGTTTCTTCGGCGCATCAGCCGCAAAAGCCGGGTTCAGAAGGGAAGCAAAGACTCCAAGACAAAGAAGAGAGATAGGCGGGAAGCGCAGCATGGGCAAGAGATTACCATAAGCTCGCACTTTGGCCTGGCCTCGAATGCTGCGATCGAATTCTGTGACTATGGTCAAATGACCATAGTCGGCGCAGACTGGAAAAGAGGGTCGTATCAGGAGCATGGCTGTCGGCGAATTCAAAGCCAAGTGTCTGGCCGTGATCGAAGAGGTCAAAACCACCGGTCAACCGGTCCTCCTCACCAAGCGCGGAAGGCCAGTGGCCAGGGTCACCTCACTCGACGAGGGCCCTCGCGACAAGAAGTCGATTTTGGGCCGCCTCAAGCAGTTGGGCGCCATTCACGGGGACATCGTTTCGTCCGAATTCTCCGATAAAGATTGGGACCGCATCGCCGGCGAATCGTGGCCCGACAGACGAAAGAAGCGCGGCAAGTGATTCTCCTCGACGCTCACTGCGCGCTCTGGATTGAACTGGCGCCCGAGAAGCTCTCCGCTAAAGCTCGCACCCGCATCCGCAAAGCCGAAGCGAACGGCGAGGCCCTCGCCATCTCCTGCATAACCTTATGGGAGATCGCGCACAAAAATACGCACAATCAACTGGAACTTTTGGTCGAATGCAGCCAGTTTCTGGCTGAACTGGAAAAGGACTTCGTCGTGCTTCCATTCAATCGGACCGTTGCCCTGCAAGCAACTCGTCTCGCGGATCCCTTTCCGAAAGATCCAATGGACCGATTGATCGCAGGAACCGCACTGGCTCACGATCTGACACTGCTCACCGCGGACGAAAATATCCACCGCACCGCCGCCTGCAAGCTGCTCTGGTAGCCCCTAGCGCAACTTCGCCCTCACCTCAGGTCGTATCAGATACAAAAAGAACACTAGGTTCAGCAGCCCCTGCACCAGCGCAGCTCCTATGTGCTCCGCACCAAAGATCCACAGGTTGTAGCACGCCAGCAAAAACACCGCCGCCAGAGCCCCGGCCCACGCCCACCGCAGCAGCAGGATCAATCCCGCACTCGCCGTCACAAACGCAGCAGCCAGCAACAGGAACAGCACCGGATAATGCCGCCCCGCCACTCCGAGAATCAGCACCCCTGCCAGCACCAGCAGATACAAGCTGATCGCCAGCACACCCGGTAGATCCAGAATCGCGCGTTGCCGTTCCGGCGCTCCGCTCCCCGCGCCCACCTCCGCGCCCTCGCCCTTCGTCCGGCCGCTCATAGCGAGTGCAGATACGCGATCAGATCGCGCATGCGGTCGTCATCCAATTGCGTGGCCGGCATCTCTCCGCGTCCATGCACAATCACGGCCGTCAAGCGCTCATCCGTCGGCGGCGCACCCGAAGGCATTGCCGGCACCTTCGTAATTGCCTGCAGCCCCGGCCCATGCAGCCCCGACGTCGTGGTCGGATAGTGACACCGAGCGCAATACTGCTGATAAACGTTCGCGCCGCGCGCCTCCTCCGGCGTCCACTCCGACGACGGTTTCGACGGCGGCAACGGCTTGCAACCAGCGATGATCAGCACCGCGCAGAACAAGCCTGCCGCCGACACTACGCCCATTCGCGACACTCTCATTTGCACTCATGATAACCGTCGTCGCCGCCCGAAACCTCGCTGAATTCTATTGCGCGAGCTTATACACCCGCAATCGGTGTCCATCCGGATCGAGCCCCGCAAATGTATAACCGAACTCCATCCGCGTCGGCTCCTGCGCAATCACGATGCCCTCCCCGGTCCATTGCGCAAAGCGCTCGTCTACCGCCGCATCGCTCGCTTCGGCAAACACGAGCTCCCCGATCCCGGCGCGCCCTCGGCTTTTGGTTGTATATCATCGCGCTTCCAGAACCCGATCTTCAATCCGCCATCGAGCACAAACATCGAGTATCCCGGCGACTTCTCCACCGGCTTCGCCTTCAGAATCGGTTCGTAAAAATCCGCGCTGCGGATCGGGTCCGCCACATACAGCAGAACAAAATTGGGGTTTGCCATTGCGATTTCTCCTTCATGAAATCTGTGGCTGGATCGGCCACACACGAAGGCTACAAACGGCGCATGTCAGATTCTGTCAGTAGTGCGATTCCGGAAGTCACTCTACGCGAATCCATCGCCCCGGAGTCGACGCGACCTTAAGGAGCCGTCGACCGGTCACGATCCCAGAACGATCCACCCACTCTGGAATCGCCCTGGTGCGCGGCTTGACCAGAAGCTCCACCGCCGAAGGTGGAACCCCATGCTGCATCTGCCACTCCTTCAATAGAGTCCGGCGATTGCGCGGATACCGCTCATCTATCAGAGTGAACTCACGAATCCGGTCGGTGCGGAAATGGCGATAGCCCTGCCGCAGTTCGCACCAGGCCGCCAGAATCAATGCGCGATCGAAATAGGCCAGTGCAAACGGCCACACCGTGCGCCGCGTTTCTCCATCGGCCAAGTCCACATAGCGAATGTTGAGCTTGCTCTCCGTGCGAATCGCCTTGCGTACCACAGCAAGTTCGCGAGCCCGCATCGGTGCCTCGCGCGCCGGACCCACCAACAGGCTCGACGAGTCCATCGAGCGCCGCAGCTCCGCCGGCAGCACTGCATCCACCTTCGCCAGCAGATTCGCCGCTGCCGCGTGCAAATCGGGATCGCCGTTCCGCAGCACCCAGCGCGACCCGAGCACCAGCGCCTCAATTTCTTCCTGTGTCAGCATCAGGGGCGGCAGCATGAATCCCGGCCGCAAAAAGTAACCCACCCCCGGCGAGCCGTCGATGTGCGCGCCTTGGTTTTGCAGCGCATCAATGTCCCGATAGAGCGTGCGCAAACTGATGCCCGCTTCTTCGGCCAGTTCCGCCCCGCTCACCGGATAGCGCTGACGGCGCAGCATCTGCATCAATCGAAGAAGCCGTTCAGCACGCGACATACCCCAGATTCTCTTCGCCCGTCGCTCGTTTCGTCCACTTCAGGTCGGTTAGGGAATCTCTCAGCCGGGTGCCCCGTCCTGGCTTAGCCAGGGCGGGACACCACCTCAGCGAATCGTGTTCCCGCCGATCTGGTATAACGTTCCCGGCATCCGCAGCGCACCAATTACAGGTTCGAGTGAATCGAACATTGTGCGCCCGCGGTACCTCGGAGGACTCCCTTGAACGTCCCTGCTCTCGCCGTCGCTGTCTCCCTCGCTCTGTCCACAGCCTCGTTCGGCTTTGCCCAAACCGCTGTCAAGCCTCTCACGAACTTGCCGACTGCCACACCCGAATCTGTCGGCTTCTCCTCCGAGCGCCTCGAAAACCTCCACTCCCTCATCCAGGGCGAGATCGACCACAAGCAGCTCGCCGGCGCCATCACCCTGCTCGCGCGCCACGGAAAAATCGTCGACTACCGCACCTACGGCACGAGCGATCTCGCCACATCGAAGCCTATGACCAATGACACCATCTTTCGCGACTACTCCATGACCAAGCCGGTCACCGGTGTCGCCATGATGATCCTCTACGAACAAGGCAAGTGGCTCCCCACTGATCCCATCTCCAAATACATCCCTGAGTTCGCGCACCTCAAGGTCTTCAATGGTGTCGATGCCGACGGCAAAATGATCCTCGTCGATCCCGATCACGCGCCCACCATGCCCGAGCTCATGTCCCACTCGGCCGGCTTCTCCTATGGCAGCGGCACCACCGTCGTCGACGCGATGTACAAAGACCTCAAGCCCATGCAATCGGCGAACCTCCAGGAGATGATCGACAAGCTCACCAAAATCCCGCTCAACTATCAGCCGGGCAAAGGCTGGACTTACTCGCTCTCCATGGACATCGAGGGCTATCTCGTCGAAAAGCTCTCCGGCCAGTCGCTCCCCGACTTCATGCGTGACCACATCTTCACTCCGCTCGGCATGAGAGACGCTGGCTTCCATGTCCCCGCCGACAAGCGCGCCCGCTTCGCCACCGGCTACAACGCCAACGCGCAAGGCGAGCTCGTCGCTTCTGAATCTGGCCCGCCCACCGACTACGCCACCGAACCCACGCTCGCCTCCGGTGGCGGCGGTCTCGTTTCTACCATCGAGGACTACTACCGCTTTGCCCAGATGCTCGGCAACGGCGGCCAGCTCGACGGCAAGCGCGTGCTCGCGCCGGCCACCGTCAAGCTCATGACCTCAAATCATCTGCCCAAAGAGATTCTCACCGGGCAATTCGGTATCGGCCAGCACATCATGCGCCCCGGCTTCGGCTACGGCTTCAACTGCGCCGTCGTCTTCGATCCGCCCGAGGCCAACCTGCCAGACGGCAAGGGCACTTTCTTCTGGGATGGCGCGGCTGGCACCTGGTTCTGGGTCGACCCCACCAACGATATCGTCTTCGTCGGCATGATCCAGCGCCGAGGAGGCTCCGACAACCACTCGCTGGTCTACCGCAGCCACGCCACCGTCTACGGCGCCCTCATCGACCCGTCGAAATAGTTGCGTGCCGGAGGCATTCCTTCGTTCTCACGAAGTCTCAATCATTACTGCCCTGGGTGCCCCGGGTCCCTCGCTATTGGGGACCTGGGAGGGATGCCTCCTCGTAGCGCAGTGTCAGAACGAACGTTCGCTCTACTCCCTCATCTCCACCGGAAGATCTTCAACGACACCCCAAAACACACCAGCAGCCACGCGATCAACACCATCACCGGCGCCGTCATCTGCGCGATATTCATCCCCTGCAGCATGTTTCCGCGCAGTGCATCGATCGCCGCTGTCAATGGCAGCGCCCGCACCAACGGCTGTAACAAGGCCGGGAAGCGCGTCGCCGAAAAGAACACACCTGACAGAATCCACATGGGCAGCATCGCCAGGTTCATCAACCCTGACGCAGCCTCCATCGTCTTCGCCCGCGACGCAATCAGCAGCCCCAGCGTAGAGAACGAAAGGGAAGTGAGCACGCACAGCGCGCCCAGTTCGAGCAGCGACCCGCGAAACGGCACACCAAACACCAGCTTCGCGAATCCGAGAAAGAAGAGCACCTCGATCGTCAGCAGCAGCAGCCGCGACAACAAAAACGACATCAGATACTGCCACCTTGGCATCGGCGACGCCACATACCGCTTCAGCAGCTTCTTCTGCCGCGCCTCCACGATCGAGAAGCCCAGCCCCCAGATCGCCGAGCCCATCAGGTTCATCCCCAGCAGGCCGGGCACTACAAAGTCGATATAGCGCGCTCCGGTCTCGTGGATGAGATCGTTGGAAGAAGTCAGTGCATCCTTCTGGCCCGCAGCCTTCTGGATTGCCCGATCCGCCAGCAGCCGCGCCGATCGCGCATCGGGATTCGTATCGTCGTACTTGTACACCACGCCGCTGTCTCTCGCGATCGCGAGCAGCAAAATCCGCCCCGTCGCCAGATCGTGCGCGCCCTGCACCTCATCCGTCACGGTGGTTCTCAGGCCTTTGTCGGCGCCAAGCGCTTGCGCCAGTTGCGTCGTTGTCGCGCCCACATCGAGCACATCCGCCGGCCGGTTGCGAAACGCAATCCCCAGTCCCACAGCCAGCAAAATCGGAAACACAAACACCCAGAACAGCGCCTCCGGCTCACGCAAAAACAGCTTGAACCGCGTCACCGTCAATTGAAAAAGGGAACTGTCGGTCAGGCTACTCATCCCTCAGATTCCTCCCCGTCAATCCCACAAACACATCCTCCAGCGTCGCCGAGTGCGTGCGAAATTCCACCGGCTGCAGCCCCATCTCCGCTAGAGACGCAAAGATCCGTGGGACCGTCGTGTGCAGTTCCACCACCGAAAGCTGGTGCAGCCCCGCATCCACGCGGTGCCCCTGAACGCCGGGAATCGCCGTCAACGTCTTCGCGTCCTGCGGCCCAACTTCACCTTTCGTCGCCACCGCGAACTCCACCACATGATCTCCGCCGACCGACGCAATCAGTTGCTTCGGCGTCCCGAGCGCAATGATTCTCCCATGGTCCATGATCGCCACGCGATCGCACAGATGCTCCGCTTCATCCATGTAGTGCGTGGTTAGAATGATCGTTCTACCCGCTCTCCGCAGCTGATCCACCAAATCCCACAAGTGTCGCCGCGCCTGCGGATCGAGCCCCGTGGTCGGCTCGTCCAGAAATAACAGATCGGGATCGCCGACCAGCGCGCACGCCATCGCCAGCCGCTGCTTCTGCCCACCCGACAATGTCCCGATTCGCGCCTTGCGCTTTTCCTCGAGCTGCGCCATCTTGACCGTCTCATCGACGGCAAGCCCCTTCCGATAAAAGCTCCGAAATAGCCGCAGAATCTCTTCGACTGTCAGCTTCTCTGGCAACTGCGTCTCCTGCAGCTGTACACCGATGCGCTGCCGCAGCTCCGTGGCCGCATCCTTCCAGCTCAGACCCAGCAGATGCACATCGCCTGCATCGGCCACCGTCAGGCCTTCACAAATCTCGATCGTGGTCGTCTTTCCCGCGCCATTCGGACCCAGCAGCCCGAAGCACTCGCCGCGCCGCACGTCGAGATCGACGCCATCTACAGCGACCACATCGCCAAACGCCTTGCGCAGCCCCTGCAGCGATAGCGCGCAGTCTTGAACCGTTCCCGAAGACACCTCATTCGGATGCACGTTCACGCTCGCCCTCCACGCATCAGCCTAGTGCAGGATGTTCTGTTGTACTGTGAATTCCTTTTTCGATCGGTCGGCGGTCGACTCCGTGTTACCTTTTCACTCCGTCGCCGCAATCGCGTCACAGATCCTCTCCACTGCCGCGCTCTCTACATTGCTCCCCGGCCGATGGCCATTGACCATCACCGAAAACGCCAGTGTCTTGCCGCTCGCCGCCATCAGATAACCCGACAGAGCCACCGTCTCCTTAAGCGTCCCCGTCTTGGCCCACAGCTTGCCCTTGAGTCGTGAATCCCTGAAGTGATTGGTCAGCGTCCCATCCACGCCCGCCACCGGCAACGTCGCACGAAACGCCGCGCCCCACGGCTGCCGTGCCACCCAAACCAGCAGCTGCGTGTTCGCGCGCGGCGCAATGCGGTCATCCACGCTCATTCCCGATCCATCGTAGAAAAAGAAATCCTGGTCGCTCACACCCGTGTCGATCAGGAACTGTCGCACCACGCGCGTCCCTTGCGCCAGGCTCCCCTCCTTGCCAAACTCCTTGCCCAGCAGCCTCAGCAACAACTCTGCATGCAGGTTCTGGCTTACTTTGTTAGTCACCGTGATATCTTCGGCCACCGGCACGGAGATATGCGTCCCCAGCACGCGCCGTCCCGTAATCGGTGCGACCACCGTCTGCAGATTGCTCCGCTCCAGTCGTACCGGCTCCGCCCGCTCCGCAACAAAATCGCCTGCTCCACTCGTCTCGCGATGCGCCGCAATCGGCGACCCGGTCACTTGAATCCCCCGCATCAGGAGCGCTTGTTTGAAGGCAGCCGCAGCAAACTCCGCGGGCTCCTCGACTGCCAGATCCGTCTCGAATCCTGACGGTGCCACCGTGCCCCACGCGCGCACCAGCATCGATCCAGGCGTTCGCTGCAGTCCCGGAAACGCCGTCTCGGTCGGAGCCGCCACCGTCATCGTGTCGTCCAGCGTGTAGTACTCGATCGCTGGATCCCACTCCGCGGCCACTCCGCTCGGCGCAGACGCGTCCGGATGCACGCGCAGCGTCGTCATGTTTTCGTTAAAGCTCAGCGCCGACGCCGGCGCGCCATACCCCCACTGCAAATCGTCCCAGCCCCACGCCGTCCCATACGGCTCGTTCAGAAAAAAGCTGTCATCTCCCACCACATCGCCTTCGATCGTGCGCACACCCGATTGCTCCACCTGCTCGGCCAGGAGCGACAGCACGGTCATCGCGTCAGTCTTCGGTGACTCCGGAACAGCTTCGGGTGCCTGTGGTTTTGCTGTCGGCGCTTCCGGCATCATCTTCAGTCCCCCCACCACAGCACCCGTCGGCGGCTTCGGCAGCGCGATCGGTGCAGGCGGCTGATAGGGATACTGCCGCGCACTCAACGTGGGATCGCCCACACCCATCAGCAGCAGATTACCGTGCAGAACGCCCGCGGCGTCCACATCGCCCGTCGCCACCACATTTGTCGTCCACGTCAGCGTATCTACCGGCAGCAGCGCATACACCGCCGCTGTCGTCGCCAGTTTGGCATTCGATGCCGGCGTAAAGAGACGCCCCTCATTCAGCCCATACAGCGGTTGCCCTTCGAGCGTCGTCACGCTGATGCCCCACTCTGCATGGCTCAGCGCAGGCTCCGCCAGAATCGTCTGAATTCTGTCTGCGATCGCACCCCGCGCGGGCGCAGCTTGGGCAGGATGCTCGGCGCGACCCGCCGCTCGACGCGTCTGCGCTCCAAGCTCATCTGAAGCGACCAAAGATACCGCAAGAATTAGAAAGAAAGCGGCACGCACCCTTGTCATGGCCGGAGTGTAGCAGGCGAGATTGGCATCCCGGCAAAGCCCTGAACGAACCGGACGCCCTTAGAATCGATGAGTCCGATGAGCTACGACCCAGTCCCCGCGCGAAACCTCTCCTCCTGGCAACTCCGAACCCGCTCGCTCTCGCTCGGCCGGCGCACCCTCATCATGGGCGTCATCAACATCACGCCCGACTCCTTCAGCGACGGCGGTTTGTTATTGGGCCCTGAAGCTGCGGTCGCCCGCTGCATGCAATGCATAGAAGAAGGCGCCGACCTGCTCGACCTCGGCGCCGAAAGCACACGCCCCGGTTCCAACGCCGGCGGCACTATACCGTCCGTGAGCACCGACGAAGAACAGGCCCGCGTGTTGCCGGTACTAACTGGGATTCTGAGGGAGCTGCCCCATGCAGTGGTCTCGATAGATACCTATAAGGCCGCCACCGCGCGCACAGCCCTCGCCGCCGGCGCCGAAATCGTCAACGACGTCTCCGGCTTTACCTGGGATCCCGATCTCCCCGCCGTCTGCGCCCAGGCCCGCTGCGGCGTCATCCTCATGCACACCCGCGGCCGACCCGACGAGTGGCGCACCCAATCCCAACTCGATTCCGAGACGCTCCTCGAAACCGTTCGCTCCGGCCTTGCTGCCAGCCTTGCCACGGCGACCCGCGCCGGAATTCCGCCGAATCGTATCGTACTCGACCCCGGCTACGGCTTCGGCAAACGTCTCAACGAGAACTTTTCTCTCCTCGCCCGCCAGCGCGAACTGCTCGCACTCAACGGCCCGCTTCTCGCCGGACTCAGCCGCAAATCCTTCCTCGGCCACGCCCTCGCGCCTCTCTACGCCGACAAACCCGCCCTCATTACGGCCCGCGAAACCGCCAGCATCGCCGCACTCGTCGCCGCCATCCTCTATGGAGCTTCCATCGTCCGCACCCACAATGTTCGTCCTGCGGTCGAAGCCGCCCGCATCGCCGATGCCATCCTGAACGCGAACTAACGTCGCCCCCAAGACCCACATCAATGTCCACCCTGTCGTCCTGAACCGAGCTTCGGTCCTCTGCCCTCCAATGTCTTTCTAGAGCCAATGCAGTGTCATCCTGAGAACCCGCGCGCCTGGGGCCCCGCAAAACGTGCAGTCATTTGTGGGGTAAGCGGGGCGAAGATCTGCTTCCGCGATTTTGGTCGGACAACGAATTCTCAGAACGCCAAAACGTTCATCGCGTAGCCATCGCGTGCAGCTTGACCACCGTATTCCAGTTCCGCGCCGTCCCCACACAGCCCAGAATCCGATCAATACTCTGCGCCGTGAACTTCGTCTCCCCCGCCCCGTCCGGCAGATGCAGATACAGAGTGTCCCCCGCGAGATGAAACCGATCGCGCCGCGCCGGATACTTCGCCACAATCTGCTCCAACTCCTTCGCCTTCGCCGCCGGTTGCGTCGCCGACAAAAACACCGCGTGCACCCGCGCCCCATCCGCCGCTGCTTCCGTCGCAAACGGATTCTCCGCAATCACCCGCTCCAGCCCTTCGCGCGTCCTGATCAGCACCGGGACCGACGCACCCATGTACTTCTCTAGCGCCGCCGCAACAGTCTTCATCAGGCTCACCGTCGAACACTTCGCATCCACTACCGCATTCCCGCTCTGGATGTACGTCTCCACGTTGGTGCACTTCGCCTCGGCAAGGAGCTTGCGGAAGTCCGCCATCGGCAGCTTACCGGTCCCGCCTACATTCACCGCGCGCAACAGAATCACATAGGTTGGCATGGAGGAAGCGTAACAAGAGTTGCCCGTCCAGACAGAGACCCACTTTGTCAGAGAGACGCCCTCGTAGAATGGCAGCCATGCCCGAAAAGCACAGCAAAGCGACCATCATCAGCATGGCGGTGCTTGCCGAAGCTACCGCGACACTGTTGCATGAGGGCGTGGGCCATGGTGTGACGGCGTGGCTGCGCGGCACGGTGCCCACGGAACTCACGAGCAATCATCTGTCCACGCTCTACCCGGACAGATGGGTCGACGCGGGCGGAACCCTCGTCAACCTGGGTGCGGGGGCAGTGGCCCTCGTGGCAGCGCGCGCGGCGGGCGATCGTGCCAACCTGCGCTACTTCTGTTGGCTGCTCGCTGCGAAGAATCTGTTTGCCGGCGCAGGCTACTTCATGTTCTCGGGCATTGGAGGCTTCGGCGACTGGCAGCAAGTGATCGAAGGGCTGCCACACCAGGCGTTGTGGCGCACGGGGATGACGATCTTCGGCGCGGCGCTATATTTCCTGGTCGCGCTCCTGTTGGCCCGTGCGGTGCGGCCGTTCTGTTTCGAGCGCGGCATGTACAACACAGTGGGAAGGCTGCCCTACCTCGCCTCCTGCGCGTTCAGTTGCCTGGCGGGCGCGTTCGATCCTCTGGGGGTGAAGCTCCTGCTCGTCTCGTCCATTCCAGCTGCCTTCGGAGGATCGTCGGGATTACTTTGGCTCGACAGCTTGATCCCACGCGGAAGGGTGACGGATCCTCTTGTGGTGCGCCGGTCGCCTATCTGGTGGATCGCCGCAGCCGTATTGGGCCTGGCCTACGTCGTGATCCTCGGCCGCGGCATCCGGTTCCCCCACTGAATCCGGAGCGCCCTGGGTTTAAAATCAGACATGGCGCAGGGCTCCTCCTGCGCCTGAGTTTTGTCCGGCGGGAAAACAACGACGATGCGTGCAAAGACGGCAGTGGTGCTCGGCGCTCAGTGGGGCGACGAAGGCAAAGGCAAAATCGTAGATGTGCTCAGCCAGGGCTTCGGCGCCGTCGCGCGCTACGCCGGCGGGCACAACGCCGGCCACACCGTCATCCACGGCGAACAGAAGTTCGTCCTCCAGCTCATCCCCTGCGGAGTCCTCCGCCCCGGCTGCAAAGGCGTCATCGGCAACGGCGTCGTCCTCGATCCCATCGCGTTCCTGAAAGAAGTTGCCAAGCTCCGCGACCTTGGCCTCCCCATCGACAGCCAGCTCTTCGTCTCCAACCGCGCCCAGGTCATCCTGCCCTACCACCGGATGATCGAGCTCGCCGCCGAAAACGCGCCCGGCCGTCAGAAAATCGGCACCACCAGCCGCGGCATCGGCCCCGCCTATGAAGACAAGATGGCGCGCGGCGGCCTGCGCGTCGTTGACCTGCTCCGCCCCGACCTCCTCAAGACCCACATCGAAGCCGCCTGCGCCGAAAAGAACGCCATCGCTCACGCTCTCTTCGGCACCGATCCTCTCGACCCCAAGAAAATCTACGACGAGTACGCTGCCGCCGCTGAGCAGGTCCGTCCCTTCGTCACCGACACAAGCCGCCTGCTTCACGACATCCTCGCTTCCGGCGGGTCGGTGATGTTCGAAGGCGCGCAGGGCACCATGCTCGACATCGATCACGGCACCTATCCCTTCGTGACCTCCTCGTCCGCAACCGCTGGCGGCGCAGCTACCGGCACCGGTGTCGGACCGACAGCCATCGGCACCGTCATCTCCGTCACCAAGGCCTACGTCACACGCGTCGGCGAAGGTCCTTTCCCCACCGAGATTCACGAGCCCATCGGCGAAGTTCTCCGCGCACGCGGCCAGGAGTACGGCGCGGTCACCGGTCGCCCCCGCCGCTGCGGATGGCTCGATATGCCCATGCTCCGCTACTCGAACAACATCAACGGAGCCGAGTGGCTCGTCGTCACCAAGCTCGACGTGCTCGACGAATTGGCTGAAATCCCCATCTGCGTCGCCTACGAGATCAACGGCAGAAGGACCGACGAAATTCCCGCCGACGTCCAGGGCCTCGAGCAGATCAAGCCCATCTACACTACGCTCAAAGGCTGGCGCACCTCCACCGAGGGCATCGTCGACTTCGACCATCTGCCTCAGGAAGCCAAGGACTATCTCCGCTTTCAGGAGAAGGAAAGCGGCGCGAAGATCGCCATGATCTCCACCGGCCCCGACCGTGACCAGACCATGGCGCTCCCCGAGTTTGCGACTGCGCTCCAAGAGCTGCACGGGTAAACTTGGAGACAACGCCAACCGTCTACGACCTTCAGAGGGATGCTCGCAGTCAAACAGGGGCCGGGCATTCGTCATACGTCCGGCACAAACAACTTGCACTCTCCGCCTGCCGGTTGGGTAGAATGCGGTTCCATAAAGAAAGTAGCGAGGAAGGTTTCTTTCCCTATGATCAGCTTTACGGTCAGAATGAAGTTCGCGCCTGAAGATCGAGAGGACATTGCCGAGATTCTGCGCCAGCTCACCGAAGCCTCGCGGCAGGAACCCGGCTGCATCAGCTATATTCCCCATCGCATCGAAGGCGATCCCGACGCTGTCCTGATTTACGAACAATACAAGGACCGTGCCGCGGCCGACGCCCACCGCCAATCGCCGCACTTCACCAAATACGCCGTCGGTGGTCTCTACCAGAAGATGCTGGAGCGTTCCCGCGAAGATCTCGTCGCCCTGGCCTGATCCGACATCTTCGCGACGCCAGAATTAACTGAAGACGGGCGCTCCAATCCTAAGCGCGTCGCGTTCAGGGCTCCCCGAGAGTTGTCGTTGACTCTTGGATGGACGAACAAGGTCCTCGTTCGTCGGATAGCTCACGCACACCCTCTCTCGCCAGCCTCGCCCTCTTTTTTCATCAACTCCACATTGACCCGCACGTCACTCCGGGTCTACCATCCGATACGCTTATGGGAATGGTGAGCTTGAACTCAGGCGCGTGCGCCAGACGACTGGCGGCCTTGGCAGCCGCGTCGATGCTCGGCGCTGCTCTCCTCAACGCCATGCCCCGCGGCGAACGCCACGAGGTCCGCCACGAGATCGACCACCTCGAAGATCATTGGCGCGACGCTATCCTCAACCGCAACGTCGCCGCCATGGACACCCTGTTGGCCAGCGACTATATGGCCATCACCGCCAACGGCACTCTTCAGTCAAAAGAAGAAACCCTCTCCAGCCTCCGCAGCGGATCTCTTCACATCAAGACGCTCGAATTGACCGATCGCAAGGTCCGCTTCTACGGCGCGACCGCCCTCGTCACCTCGCGTGCCGAAGTCACCGGCACCACACCCGAAGGCGAGCTGACCGGCAGCTACCGCTACACGCGCGTCTACGTTCGCGACACCGGCGGCATCTGGCGTATTGTCAGCTTCGAGGCCAGCCGCATCCGCGAACCCGCCGGCCACAAATAGTGCGTTCCCACTAGCACCGATTTCATCTCACACTCTTCTTCGGTTCTCCGCTTCGCTGTTTCACTGTCTCTCTGTTTCACTACAATAAGCCGATGCCCGAACTGCCCGAGGTGGAAACCATCGCCCGCGGCGTCCACACCCGCGTACGCAACGACCGCATCACCAACGTCTGGTTCAGCTCTCACCGCCAGCCCTTCAAGACTCCGCCCGCCAAACAAGCCAAAGGCCTCGAAGGCCGCACCATTCTAGGCGTCGAGCGCATTGGCAAACACATCGTCGTCCACCTGAGCGCTCCAGCTCATCCATCATCCAAGGGTCTGCCGCCCGCAGGGCAGTGGATCGTGCATCTAGGCATGACCGGCCGTCTCCTCGTCACCACACCCGACGCTCCCGTCGCTCCCCACACCCACGCCCGACTCACTCTCTCCAGCGGCCGCGAACTTCGTTTCGTCGATCCACGCCGCTTCGGCCGCCTCGAATTCCGTGATCTCGCGAAAAGTAAAGCCTTTACCGCTCCCGGAGCCGAGCCCTTGCAGATCGACTCCCAAGCCTTCGCCGCTCTCTTTCGTGGCCGCAAACTCGCCATCAAAGCAGCTCTGCTCAACCAGACCCTCCTCTCCGGCGTGGGCAACATCTACGCCGACGAAGGTCTCTTTCGCGCCGGCATTCGCCCGCGCCGCCAGTCTGGCCGCCTCACGCGCGATGAGCTGGAGCGCCTCCGCCTCGCGCTGCGTGAAGTTCTCCGGAGCGCCATCCGGCTCGGCGGTTCCTCGGTCTCCGATTATGTCGACACCGACGGTGTCCGTGGCTTCTTCCAACTCGAGCATCGCGTCTATCAGCGCTTCGGAGAGTCCTGCCTCGTCTGTAAAACGCCCATTCAGCGCATAGTTCTCGCCGGTCGCAGCACCCACTACTGCCCCCACTGCCAGCACTAAATAATCCGCCCGATTCCAGCGCAATAGGTCTGAGGATCACCTTCTCGCCGAGCCCGGGACTGTGAACTGCGAACTATGAACTGTGAACTGTCTCTCTACGTTTTTTCGTAGAACTCCACCCCTCGAAGTACGGGAATCCAGACCCAACCGCCTCTTCTCTCTCCGCAACCTATTTATAATCAAGAAACTAGAAACGGCACGATGATTGCTAACGGTAGGGTGCCAGTGATGTACCGGCTGCTGGAAGTTACGGCAAGCCCACAAAGAAGCGGCGTCCGGCAAGAGCATCCGCAACAAGCGGCCCTCAATCGAAGGGAAGTCCGGCCGGAGAGCCTGCGATCGGTACGGTGGAATATACCACCGGCCATTATTTGCTGGGAGGCCAGTGACCAGCACGGGAAACGCAAAACGCCACTCCATCGAGTGGCGTTTTGTGCGTTTGGCCGCATCACCCTGCATACCTTTTTGGTCCTCCCGCCATTACCCCCGTTTAGCGCTTGCTCAACCCATTTCTGCGGCCCACTTGCGCGCTCGCTCGGCTCGCTGTAGTATCAGATTTGCCTGTCAGAGCGGCTGACGCGTACCACCCCTTGGGGAAGTGAAGCTCGCCGCCGATGAAGGAATTCTTCGCCAGCCTTGATTGACGTCATCGTCCGAGTGCGGCGAATGCCCCCAAAGGAAGGGCAAACCCAGAAAAAGCGCTGACCGCGCCACGACCCATCCTCACAACCGGCAAGAGTTGTTGTCAGGTTCCTGGTGTATCGCGCGGGACAGAGTGCTTTGAAGAGTTGTAGAACTCCGGGAGCTACCTTACGCTGTTGTCTCGCTCACAATGGAATGTCGCCCCGGTACGATCGGCCTCATTCGCTGGGAAAACACTATAGCTTCGCGGGATCCGCGAGCGCATGGCTACGGGCTTCGTCTCGTCGCATCGCTTCACGGCTCCCGAAAAGAACAGCCCGCCACCAATTCCCCCGTCCTTGCCGGACGCGTGGCGTGCCAAGGGAGAACGGTCCACCTCCTCGGAATGGATCCAATCCCGCAACTTGAAATGCACAAGTAAAACAATGTGCCAGGAAGTGCACGCATGACGACAGAACCAACGCAGCCCCAGCCAGAGATGGGGCCCGCCCAGAGCAACGGTCTTGGGCCTTCGCAGGGGCATCGCCGCCGCCGGCGTCGCCGCAAAAACAAGTCCAGCCAGCAGGGCGGCCCCCAGGCTCAGAATGCCCAACAGCCCCAGCAGGGCCAGGCCCCAATCCCGCAGCAGGCGCCGTCTCAGCCGCAGGGACAGTCCAAACCGCCCCGCGCCCATCAGGGACGCAAGAAGAAGAAGTTTTTCCAGAAGGGTAGCGGTGGGGGCAGCAATGGTCAGGGCCCGCAGCCCGGCAACAGCATCGCTCCCCAACACAATGGCCGACGCAAGGACCGCCAGAAGGGTCCGCGCACCTTCGTCGGTCCCATGGACCACAGCTATCGCGCCGTGAACGGCAACGCCGCTGATGCTCCCCCGTCCACGATTCCCACCTCCAGCAACGGCCACGGCAGCTACTATGCCGACGCGTATCAGCCTCCCCAGCCGGTCCGTGAAGACGCGCCCACGCGCATCCTCTGCTTCATCGAAGACCTGTTCTTCCAGGCCAAGATTCAGGAGACCTCACGCAAGCTCGGCATCAAGGTCGAGTTCCTCAAGGGCGACAAGGACATCCTCACGCGCTTCGACGCACCCGATGCCGTCAAGCCCACGCTTGTCGTCTTCGACCTGAACAACGCCAACGCCAAGCCCCTCACGCTGATTCCAAAATTCAAGGCGAGGTTCAAGAAGGCCACTTCCGTCATCGGCTTCCTCAATCACTTGCAGGGCGACCTCAAGGCAAAGGCAGTCGAAGCCGGTTGCGACACCGTCATGCCGCGCTCGGCCTTCTCGCAAGGCCTGCCCAACCTCCTCCGCCGCTACGGCGTCGAAGAGGAAGAGGAATCCTCTCCCCAGCCAGTGTTCTAAACAAGAGATCAGGACAACAGGGAGCCATGTGGCAAATGAAAAGGCGCACTCCTCGCGAGTGCGCCTTTTGTTCACGATCCCTTGGTCACTCGTTCCCTTGTTCCCTCGGCTCCTGCCCTTTCCCTTCTAAGCGACAATAAAAACTGATGCGCAACGGGCCACTCCCGCGTTCCTCGCCGGCTCCTCTCAGCTCGTTTCGGACCAGGCGCCTCGCCGCGTTCCTGCTCTGGAGCGCCCTGCCGCTTGCAGGCCAGTCGAACACCGGCGAACTCCATCTCACCGTGGCCGACCCCTCCGGCCATGGCCTCAAGACGCACGTCGACCTTCTCAGCCAAGCCAACCAGATTCACGCCACCCTGGAAACAAGCTCCGACGGTCAACTCGACATCAAGCACCTTCCTTACGGCATCTACCGCCTCGAAGTTGCGCAGTCCGGCTTTTCGCCCGTCTCCCAGCTGCTCGTCGTTCGCTCATCTCTCCCTCTGTTTCAGACTCTCCAGCTCAAACTGGCCACCGTCACCCAGGCCGTCACCGTCAACGCAGCGAGTACGCTCATCAATCCCGACCAGGCCGGCTCCGTCAATCAAATCGGCGCGGATACCATCCAGCGCCGGCTCAGCTCCATCCCCGGCCGTTCCTTGCAGGAGCTCGTCAACTCGCAGCCCGGCTGGCTCTACGAAGGCAACGCCGTCCTCCATCCCCGCGGCTCCGAATACCAGACCCAGTTCGTCGTCGACGGCATCCCGCTCACCGACAATCGCTCGCCCAGCTTCGGCCCCGAACTCGACGCCGACGACCTCCAGTCGATGACCATCTATACCGCCGGCATCCCCGCCGATTACGGCCGCAAGATGGGCGGCGTCGTCGAGCTCAATACCGTTCAACAGACCCAGCCTGGATTCCATGGCGAAGTCGTCCTCGCTGGCGGCAGCTTCGATACCGCCGATGCCTTCGCCAAAGGCCAGCTCGCTTCAGGTAAAAACACCCTGGACGCCAGCGCCGGCGGCAGCAACACCGAGCACTACCTTAATCCCGTCGTCCCCCAGAACTACTCCAATACCGGTACCACCGGCGACTTCTCCGCCAAGTATCTGCGCGATGTCAATGCCACCGACCGCCTTGCGCTGAACATACGCCACGAGATCGCACGCTACGACCTGCCCAACGAATCCGTCCAGCAGGCCGCCGGGCAGCGCCAGACCGCCGACAACCTCGAGACCATGGGCATCGCCTCTTGGGAACACATCCTGTCCCCGCAGTCGCTCCTTGACCTGCGCGGCATGGTGCGCGACAATGCCAGCGACTTTACCTCCAACCCGCAGTCCACGCCCATCGAAATCTTCCAGCACAACCGCTTTCGCGAAGGTTACTTCAAAGCAACGCTCACCGCTGATCGCGGCCGCCATGAGTGGAAGTTCGGCGTCGAATCCGACAATACCTTACTCCACGAGGCTTTCAACTACGCCATCACCGATCCCACCCAGTTCGATCCCGCGACCCCGCCGACCTTCGCCTTCACCGGCCAGCGCCCCGATCTCGAACAGTCCAGCTTCGTCGAAGATATGTTCCGTCCCGGCAACTGGACCCTCTCCGCCGGTCTACGCTGGGATCACTATCAGCTTCTGCTCAACAAACAAGCCGTCAGCCCACGCTTCGCCGTCTCTCGCGGCTTCACCTCGCACGGGCTCGTGCTCCACTTCGCCTACGATCGTGTCTTTCAAACCCCCTCCTTCGAGAATCTGCTCCTCTCCAGCTCGGCCCAGATTGAGACCCTCGACCCCACCGTCTTCCTGCGCCTCCCCGTCCAACCCTCCACAGGCGACTACTACGAAGGCGGCCTCACTAAGACGTTCTACGGGCAGATGAAGCTCGACATCGACTACTTCCGGCGCTTCCAGAACAACTTCGCCGACGACGATCAGATCGAGAACACCACCGTCAGCTTTCCCATCGCCTTCCGCAAAGCCATCGTCAACGGCGCCGAAGGCAAGCTCGACACTCCCGCGTGGCATCGCTTCTCCGGCTTTCTTAGCTACTCCTACGAGGTGGGCAATGTTTGGAACCCCGTCACCGGGGGCATCTTCCTCGGCGACAACGCAACACAAGCCCAACAGCAGCTCACCGGCCACTTCCCCAACACCCAGGATCAGCGCAACACCCTGCGCGGCCGCCTGCTCTATCAGCTTCATCCCCGCCTCTGGCTCGCCCTCGGCATGCAGTACGACACCGGCCTTCCCTTCGAGTTCGATGGCGATCCCTCCACAGTGCTCGCCCAATATGGCCAGCAGGTACTCGATCGCATCAACTTCGCGCGCGGCCGCATCGACCCCACCTTCCAGCTCAACGCCTCCGCCGGCGCCGACCTCTTCCATTCGGAGAAAATCACCACGCGCCTCCAGATCGACTCGCAGAACCTCACCAACGTCCTCGACGTAATCGATTTCGGCGGCCTCTTCTCCGGCAACGCCATCGGCCCTTCGCGCAGCGTCCTCCTCCGCCTCACCTCCACCTTCTGATGCAGGTCGCGAGCCCCGGTCCCTGACCAGACGCGCTAAGCTGTCGTCCTCGTTTCCCCATAACGCCACAGCCGTGTCATCCTGAGCCTCGGCATGCTTGGGATAAGCCGAGCGAAGAATCTGCTGCGCGCCATTAAAGGAAAAGGGCGGGCTCTCAATGATGCGGCCCTTCTTTTGAGAAGTCTTAGCGCTTGTGGTGTTCTCTTTCGCTGCCCGAGGCGCGTGCCTCGCCGAATAGGAAATAGTAAGGATACTTTCCAGTCCAGCGGATATAGGAATCGATTCTGATTACTGACAGCACAAAAATCGCCGCGAAAAGCGCTGAAAACACTACTTCGAAGGCTGCGGGAAATACCTTGCTTGTCGGCCGCAACCACATCGAAAGCGCAAGAAGACCCAACATACCCGCCACCCAGATTCCAAGCAGAATCAGCAGCGCCTTTCCGGTCCAACGATAGAGATGCTCATCGCAGTTCACTGTGTCGACTCGTTCCCTATTCCCTGCCGGGGTCGCCGGCGACAGGTCTTCGTCGCTGGGGTGACTATTCCCTGTCTTTACCCCGGCGGCCAGCCCATCGCTCTTCCACCCAGCAGATGCACATGGAGATGATCCACCGTCTGCCCGCCATCTTCGCCGATATTGATCACCACGCGATAACCCTTGGCGAGTCCCTTAATCCGCGCCAGATGCACCGCAACCTGCAGCAGATGGCCGAGCAGTGCGGGCTGCTCATTCTCTTCGCCTGCGGCATCCAGCGAAGAGCGGTGTTCGCGCGGCGCAATCAATATGTGCACCGGCGCCTGCGGATGGATATCCGCGAACGCATAACAGCGGTCGTCCTTGTACTCCTTGGTCGACGGAATGCTTCCTTCAATGATCTTGCAGAACAGGCAGCTCATAACCGCACCAGTGTACAGGAGGAGCGAAGCGTCAGCCCCCACGTTGCCTTGGCCGCTAATTCCCGGCGACGATGTTGGCTCCGGCCTGCTTCACGGCCCGTTCGGACGGACTGAGTCCCTTGCTCACGAGCCAGAGGTTGAGACCGATATCGAAGAGACCCATGGGCGTGTCGAAAGCCCAGAGATTCACCAGATTGTCGAAGTGGGGAAAGACGTAGTAGGCAAGGGTGCAGGCCAGGCACCAGCCCGACGATGCGACACCGAAGACTGCGAGAGAGCGCGGAACATAGCGAGACTTGAGCCACAGATAACCGCAAAGGGCGGAGGCCAATGAGCCGAAGAGAAGGCCGACGTAGTAGTAGTCAACGCGCGTTTCCAGGTTGAGCCATGCCAGGCCTTCCAGTTGCCCCGACTGAAACCCGTGCCGGACATCGGTCGAACTGAGAAGGCGCAACGCGTCGAAGAAACGCAGCACGACAGCGAGCCACATTAAGACCCAGACGAGACGCAGAAATGCGGCAGCAGGGCGAGGCCCCGATTGACTGGCCGGAGGATCACGTAGAGAGCGGCGACGAGGACGATGATCCCGACACAATAGAGGAGATCGCCGGCAATGCCGATGCGGTAGAGCTGTTCGCGGGCCAGGATGTTGCGCGCGGTCTCGTGCGGGTTATCGGGGACGATCAGGCGGTCGTGGATGGCGAAGTTGACGTAAACGACGAGCGCGAACGAGAGAAAATGGGCCCACCCCGCGACAGGTGCAGCACTACGCTGGGCTTTTTCGATAGTGCTGACAGGCACGAGGTCCTCCTTTCCGGAGCTCCGACCCGTGCGGCTACGCCTGAACGTCTCAGTGTGTCCTACTGCCCCGCACCCGCTTGCATCTGGTGCAGCAACTCCACCGAGCGCTTTGCGTCGATATTGTGGCGTCGCCCGTCGGCGCTCGGCGTCGCTCCGGCCACAATCAGATGAATCGTCTGCTCCGGCGTCAGCTTCGGATCGAGCGCGATCAGTTTGGCCGCAAGATTCACCGTGTTCGGTGAAGCCATCGACGTTCCCGACATGCGCAGCTTCGCGCCTCCGGGCACATACGACTCCACCTGGTACCCGTTCGCATCCACCAGCACCGTGGGACCATAGCTGGTGAAGCTCGCTTCGTCCCCCGCCTGATCCACCGCGCCCACCGCCAGCAGGTTCGGCAGTTTGAACGACGATGGAATCATCTCGTTGAATGTGCTGTTGCTGTCCGCGTTGCCCGCAGCGCAGATGAACAGAATCTCCGGCGCGCTCTTGATCGCGTTGTATAAACCCTCGCGCTCGATGCCGAACAGGTGCTCGGCAATCGCTTTGCGGTCCGCCGCATCTTTGCCCATGCCGTTCTTCTCCAGAGCTACCTCGTCGCCCTGCGGTCCGCCGCCCCAGCTCATGTTCACGACCCGGACGTGATGCGCGCGGAACCAATCGACATAGGCCTGGCTATCAGCCGCCGCCCGCCGCGAAAGCTCCTCGCTCGGTGCCAGAGGAACATTGTGCCAGTCGAAGGTAATTCGCCCCACCGCCAGACGAATCGCCGGATTACCGCGGGATGCAATGCCTGCCACGTGTGTGCCGTGTGCATAGATCGAGAAGAAGTCCAGCTGCTCCAGAAAGTCGGGCACATCCTTAGCCGCCATGCCGGAAAGCTTCTTCTTCAATGCCGAGGCTTCCGGGCTGTCGATCGAAAGCTGCAAATCGGAAAACCCCTTCAGCTCATCGCGCATCTCCGGGTACTCCTTCTCCTGCTCCTGAGACAGCGCAAACAGATAGCCGTGGTCGGGAAATCCCTTCAGGTCGAAGGCAATGTCATGCGCATCCGACTGCGCTCCGGGGTGTGGATCGGTGTAGGTGCGGTCGGGAAACAGGCTCACGTCCGAACCTGAATCCCAGATCGCCACATTCACCGGCGTCAGTTTGTCCGCCTCCGTAAGGGTGACATCGCGCTCCGCCCAGATATCCGGCTTCTGCACGTCGTTCGCTGCCACCAGCGGGCTCAACACCGCAAGATTTGCGGCTTTCAAGGGAATCTGGCGCTTGAGCAGCACACGCAGACCGACCAACCCCCAGGCGAGATCGTTGCTCAGCTGATGCGACTTCTCCACCGCGGGCTCAATGTTCGCGCTCACGATCCCCTTCACCAGGTCCGCGCTGTAGATCTCCGTGCTGCTCTTGGTTTCCTTGATGCGGTTGCCCACCACGTCCCAGGGGAGCGTTTTGAGTTCGTCGGCGTAGTCCTTCTGATAGGCCGCTTCATAGGCTGCGCCCGAACTCTGGCCCGTGGCCTTCGCGGCTGCGAGCATAGCCCGGAGCTGAAGACCCGTAAGCAGCCTCGCATCCGGCTTATCCTGCAGCTCGCGCAATTTGTCGATGGTTTCCAACGCTCCGTTGTCGTTCCCGCTCAGCACTTGCAGGTTCAGCTCAACCCCAAGCAGGCTGCGTAACGCCGCGTGATCCTGAATGTCGTAGCCGTTCAGAACCGAGTCGACATCCGCCTGGACCTTCGCCGCAAAAACATTGAACGTAGCGTCGTCGGACTGCAGCAAATCTCCTGCCGTGCCCGCAATCGGATAGTTGAACCGCGGCAGGTCGGCCTGAGACTTCACCACTTGCTTGGCCGCTTGGCCAACGCAGCAGGGAACTGCGACGGCGCTCAGGCAAAGGGAGAGCAGCGCGACGAGACGGAACTTGAGCAGGGAACGATCGATCATTGGGTGCCTTTCGAGGGGGAAATACGAATGCAGGCCATTGTAGATCAACGAAACGGCGAGCCACCCGATCCTGAAGCCAGCCCACGTTCCGCATTCTGGGTACGCGCTTTTACGAATCCGCGTCGTGTCCGCCCACTAACTCCGGCCCGCCCGGAGGCGTCCGCAGGAACGTCTGATTGCGCCCTCTCCGCTTCGCCTCGTACAGCGCGCGATCCGCCAGATCCACAAGCGCCGCGGCCCCGATCGTGAACTCGCTGTCGCTTACGCCCACTCCCACGCTTACCGTCAGATGTTCGCTCAGGGGAGATGCGCGGTTCTCCAGCCCGGTTGCCGCAATGGCCTCATGAATCCGCTCCGCAACCAGCCCGGCGCCGTGCGCTCCCGTATCCGGCAGCAGTAGAAAGAACTCGTCCCCGCCATAGCGTGCCAGCAGATCGTAGGGTCGCTTCGCCTGCTGCCCCGCCGCGCGCGCTACGCTCACCAGGCACACATCGCCGTAGCTGTGCCCATGCACATCGTTCACGCCCTTGAAGTGATCCAGGTCGATAATCAGGAGCGCAATGGGCCTTTTCTGCCGCACGGCCCTCCGCGCAGCCTGGTCCAGCGCGATATCGAAGCGCCGCCGGTTCGCGATGTTCGTCAGCGGATCGATCTGCGACAGGTTCTCCAGCGCCGCGTTCGCCTTGCGCAGATCGCGCTCCCGCTCGAGCAGATGGATCTGTCCGGTCAGGTACTTCCGCTGCAACACGCCCGACCCCACCCCCTGAGCCACCAGCAGAAAGAAGATCGACGTTAGCGCCAGCACGGGAAACGGCACCGTCACCGATGCGGCCAGCGCAAACACCCCCGTTGTAATCAGCAGCGGCGACATCGTACCTACCAGCATGCGGTTGCGTCCTTGCTGCAGCAGAGGCGTTTCCCCTTCATCCTCCAGCGGCAGATAAAGCACCAGCCCACCCGCTATGCAAAACGGAACGCTCCACAGAAGGTCGGCGAAGCCGCCCCCACGCAGCTGCCAGTGCAGCGAGGCATAGTCCATGCCCACTTCGATCGGAAGATATGTCGCGAGAAACGCCAGAATCGTCCCGATGACTCTGCGCTCCTCTTTCGACGTCCATGCCACGAACCGCAGCGCCGTCAGCACCACCAGCAGACCGCACTCTGCAGAATAAATACCCCCCATCGCGGTCGACGCTTGCTGCGGCGTCATCGGTGTCATGAACAGCAGAACGTAGGTCAGTATCGTCGCCAACCCCGTCTGTGCCGCGTTCAACAAAAAAATCGACCGGTGCGATGCCGTTTCCCGCGTCGTCGAGAGTGCCAACAACAGCGGAAACGCCGAAACAATGTAGATCATGTCCGACGCATCGACCGCCAGACTGCTGGCTGCTGCGGGCGGCCCGATTATCGTCTCCACAAAATGCGCCGCAACCCAAAGAAACATCCCCGCGCCGAGCCAGCGCAGCATCATCTGCTCTCGCGCGGCCACACGCTCGCTGCGGAGCCACACGCAGGCCGTCGCCACCAGCCCCAGCACGACGGTTGCGTAACGGGATGCCGCGATCGCGTGCGGCTGCAGAACAACCAGCAGAACGGCATGCAGCGGAAGCACGCAGGCCATGGCCACAGCCATCGCCCTGCGATGCGCTACGCACCCGCCGACATTCTCTTCGATAGGCGCGTCAGCCACTCCTGAATCCACCCGCACCGGTCCCTTTTGAAGAATCTCCACCTATTATCTATGCACGGCCCGCCGTTCTCTCAGCTCGTATGATCCAGCACAATCTTCCATCCCTGCGGACCCTTGCGCCACACGA
Organism: uncultured Occallatibacter sp.; assembly: GCA_964585715.1. Lineage (GTDB taxonomy): Bacteria > Acidobacteriota > Terriglobia > Terriglobales > Acidobacteriaceae > Telmatobacter. Next base: position 41,881 of record CAZPEZ010000013.1, on the reverse strand, counting down.
GCGAGAAAACTCCGTCGTCCTTCTTCGCCTCGCCGCGCTCCTCCCGCCGCAGATGAAACTTGCCGGTCACCAGCGCAATCTCCGTCTTGCCGCAGCTATTTGGCAGCAACCGTATGTCCAGATCGCCGTAGCTCAGCGCTCCCATCTCTTCCCGCGACGTATAGCTCTCCTGGTAGCGCTTCAGAATCGGCTGATAGCCCTTGCGCACCGTGAGCCCGATAAACGTCGTGTCCGCCGCGTCTTCATACGACTGCATGAACCCCGGAACATCGCCGCGATTCCACGCGTCTACCTGCGCCGTCATCGCCGCACGAATCGCCCCCTCGTCCTCTGCCGCCGTTTGCGCGAAAATCGGTGAGCCTGCCCACAGACACATCCAGATCAACAATAGAATCCGCATCGAGACCTCCGCCCTTCCGCAATTCGGCTCCAGCTTACAATGAATCCATGTCCGGCGCAGCCGCATCCCACTTCCGCATCGTGCACGCCGTCTGCTCGCACGACTGTCCGGATTCCTGCGCCGTGCGAGTCACGGTCGACGAGAACGGACGCGCCATCAAGCTGCAGGGCGATCCCACCCATCCCGTCACCCAGGGCTTCCTCTGTGGCAAAGTCGCCAAATATCTCGACCGCGTCTACGCCCCCGATCGCGTCCTCTATCCTCTCCGCCGCAAGCCCGGTTTCGCCAAAGGTCCCTCGCTCCGGGGAAAGGAACACGAAGCCTTCGAGCGCATCTCATGGGACGAAGCCCTCGACGCCATCGCCACAGGTCTCCAGCACATCGCCGACACCCACGGCCCCGAATCGATCCTTCCCTACAGCTATGCAGGCACCATCGGCGTGCTTGGCTACGGCTCCATGGATCGCCGCTTCTTCCATCGTCTCGGCGCCAGCCAGCTCGATCGCACCATCTGCTCTGAAGCCGGCGGAGTCGCGTGGAACTACGTCTATGGCAAGAAGTACGGCATACCCACCGAAGACTTCCGCCGCGCAAAGTTGATCCTCGCCTGGGGCGCCAATATCCACGGCAATAACATTCATCTCTGGCCCTTCATCGAACAGGCCCGCCGCAACGGCGCACGCCTTATCGTCATCGATCCCTACAAGACCCGTACCGCAGCGCTCGCCGATTGGCACATCGCCATTCGCCCCGGCACCGACGTCGCTCTAGCCCTGGGCATGATGCACGTCATCCTGCGCGAAGGCCTCGAAGACCGCGCTTACATCGACGCAATGACCCACGGTTTTGCCCAGCTCGCCGAGCGCGTCTCCGAATACACGCCTGAACGCGTTGCCGCATGGACCGGCATGACACCCGCCCAAGTCGAACAGCTTGCACGTGAGTTCGCCACCACACGTCCCGCCGCCCTGCGCATGAACTATGGCGTGCAGCGTACCGAAAACGGTGGCACCGCTGTTCGAGCTCTCTGCGTGCTGCCCGCACTCACAGGCGCATGGAAACATCGCGGCGGTGGCGCCCAGCTTTCCACTTCCGGGGGCTTCGCCTGGAACAAAAAAGCCGTCGAGCGTCCCGACCTCGCTCTCGCCTCGCCCCTCAAGCGCTTGGCCCGCACCGTCAACATGAGCGCTCTCGGCCACGCCCTCACCGAACTGGATAGCCCGCGCGTCCACGCGCTCTTCGTCTACAACTCCAACCCCGGAGCCGTCGCGCCCAATCTCAACGCCGTGCGCCACGGCCTCCTCCGCCCCGACCTCTTCACGGTCGTCCACGATCTCTTCTTCAACGACACCACCGACTACGCCGACTACATCCTCCCTGCCACCACCTTCCTCGAACACACCGACATCCAGGGCGCCTACGGCCACTACTTCGTCCAGCTCTCAAGTCAATCGATTGCCCCGCCCGGCGAAGCCCGTTCCAACGTGCGTCTCTTCTCGGATTTAGCCGAGCGCATGGGATTCACCGAAGACGCCTTCCACGACACGCCCGAACAGATCATCCAGCAGGCTCTCGCCATTGACGCTACCGGCCACTCCACCAATCCCGGCATGGAACACATCTCCTTCGACGACCTCCAGCGCGAAGGCCACATCCCGCTCGCCTTCCATCGCGAACCCGACACGCATCCCTTCCAGCCCAACGTCTCTGGCACTCTGCCCACGCCCTCCGGCAAAATCGAGTTCTACTCCGACTCGCTCGCCGCCCAGGGCCTCGACCCACTCCCCGCTTTTGTCCCACCCACCGAATCTCGCTGGGGTAAAGGCGCGGAGCGCTATCCGCTCGAGTTCCTCAGCCGCAAAGCTGACAACTACATGAACTCCACCTTCGCCAACCTCGACGGCCATCGCAAGATGGAAGCCCGCCGCGCTCATATTCTTGACATGCACGCCGACGACGCCCGCGTCCGTGGAATCGCCGACGGAGATCAGGTCCGCATTTTCAACGACCGCGGCTCACTCCACCTCACCGCCCACGTCAACGGCTCCGTGCCCGCCGGCGTTGTCGCGGCACAACTCGACTGGGCCAAACTCCACAGCGACAACAACAACGTCAACGCCCTCACCAGCGAACGCCTCACCGATCTCGGCGCCGGCGCAACCTTCTATTCCACGCTGGTCGAAGTGGTCAAAACGTAACCTGTCACGAATCCAAAGTTTTCCTCATCGGTTAGCTTTCCCGCCGCCAAGCATCGCAGTAAACTGGACTCAATTGATCGCACCGGACCGGAGTCTTCTCCATCACCGGTGCACGCAATACTTTTAATTGAAGACTGATTGAATCGCCGGCTCGCTCACTTCGATCCGGTCTAAAAATGGTACGGGCCCCGTCTGCTTGCGCATCTGAGGCGCAGCAAAAACTCAACTCAGACCGGTACACCGCCGATCTCTCAGGAGACTTGCGCGAACCCGTGGGAGATTTGTCATGAGCATCACCCAGTGGACCCTCTATGCCCTCGCCTTGGTCGGCCTCATCGCCTTCATTGTGATGCGGCGCAGCGGCCAGATCTCAAAAAAGGAAGCAGAAGACTATATCCGCAATGGCGCCTGTGTCGTCGATGTCCGCAGTCCGCGCGAGTTTGGCGCAGGCCACCTCCTGCAGGCCTTCAACTTCCCTCTCGAAGAACTGGAAGGCACTCTGCCCCAGCGCATCAAAGATAAAAACCGTGTCATCCTGCTTCACTGCCGCACGGGCCTGCGCAGCAAGCAAGCCAAAGAACGCCTCGAAAGCATCGGTTACAAGAACGTCTTCAATCTCGGCTCCTACGAGCGCGCCTTCAAGATCGTCAGCGGCCGCACCTTGTAGGCTTGCGCCTCCTTGCGTGAGACAGGAAATCGGTCGGCTTAAATCGCACAACAATGTGTGCCCCAGGTCTCGATTTTGAGACCTTGGAAAGCGACGAAGCCCCGACCGCATTCTTCCGAGCCAACGCAGCGCAGCAATCCGCACCAGTCACTCCCATTACCCTTGAGCCATGCCGTCCGCCTTCACCCTCCGCCTCGCCACGGAAGACGACATTCCCGCCCTGCATGCGCTCATCGAAGCCTCCGTCCGCGGCCTTCAGGCCAATGACTACACACCCGCGCAGATCGATGGCGCACTCGGCACCGTCCTCGGCCTCGATACACAGCTCATCCGCGATCGAACTTATTTCATCGCCGAAACTCTTGTCCAAAACTCCGACGCGCAAAGCACATTCCAGATTGCAGCCTGCGGCGGATGGTCGAAGCGCAAAACCCTCTTCGGCGCCGATCGCGGCCCGGGCCGCGCACCCGATCTCCTCGATCCCACTACCGACGCTGCCAAGGTTCGCGCCATTTTTGTCCATCCCGACTGCGCACGCCGGGGACTCGGCTCACTGCTCCTCGCGCACGTCGAAGCCGCAGCCATCGCCGCCGGCTTTCGCCGCTTCGAGATGGGCTCAACCCTCACTGGCGTCCCACTCTACTCGCTCAAAGGCTACGTCGAAACCGAGCGCATCGCCGTCCCGCTCTTCAACGGCGAAGCTCTCCCCGTCGTCCTCATGGTCAAGAGTCTGGCCTGAGTTGTCTATTTCGCTGGTTGGCCAAGTGTAGGAGTTCGGGCAAGGCGTGGGACGCTGATGAATGTCAGCGCGACAAGAAAGATTGAAACCGCGATAAACTCCATCCGGCCGAGGAGGAGATCCTCGAATAGCAATTTGACGGCTGCCAGCGCCAGGGCCATGTAAGCCACACGCATCATCTGCAAACGCCCGAGGTGCGCCCCAAGCCAGGTCAGCGCGACAGCCATAACGCAAAGCGCGAGCGTCCGCAACACCGCAATGTGAAATACCGCTGGCGTGAGCACGAAAGCGGCAAGACCGACCAAACCTCGTGCCAGAAGGGCCGCCACGCCACACGCGGCAACCAATGCTTGAACCATTCGCAAGGCCTGGTTGAGGGCCAGCTCCCCAGGGTGCTCGCCCGCCGCTGCATAGGCAAGGCATGCCGCGGCGGCGACCAGGACTACGGGCCAGGCAGGGAGGCCGGGCATCTTGCCTGCCAGCGCATTGAATGCGTACGAAAGAAGGCCGGACGCGAATGCGGCGGTGCAAAGGAAGAGTGTGCCCTGCGCTTCGATGGATCGCGCCTGCATTCTTGCGGACAAGGGGATGGCGGCGACTGCGAGAATTCCAAGAACAGCTGAAGCGACGGTCGGTGAGGCGAGAAGAAAAACCGCTGCGAAGAACAGCGCGCTGCTCCACACGACGAAGATGCCGAGGTTACGCGATTGCGCGGCACGGCGTATCGGACCATAAGCAGCGGCGTATCCGCAAACAGCGAGCAGCAGGCAAAGGGAGCCAATCGCTTGCCTGTCGTTGCTAGGAACAAACCATGCCACCCCGAAAACAAGCAGCGCAAACGAAATCATTACCTGGAGGACCGCGAACACTTCCACGGGCTGAGCACGCCGAACGGCGTGGATCACGACGCTGACAATTTGAATTGCAAAGAGAAGAAGGACAACAGCGAGGATCGCCGCGGAACCGAGCGGAGGATATCCCGTCTGCTCTCTGGGCGGCAACGAATAGATATAAAGCAAGGCCCAGGCTGAGGCGTCGGCACACAGGACGATGAGTATGCGCACTCCGCGTGCGCGATCGCGCAACGAGGACAACTCAACTACCGCGTACATCGTCAACAGGACGGCTGTAAAAAGCGCTATGGAGTGTGTGGCAATCGAAAGCGCGACAGTGATGAGAGCCGACCCGGAGATGGCAAGCATGAAAGCCGTCGATCGAGGCAAGCGGAAGCCAACGATTGTCGCGATGGCTGCGTAGGCGATGAGGTAGCCGGCTGCGCCAGCCGCACTCATGGCCCGGAAACGGATCGACATCTCCCAAAGCATGGGGGCGAGAATCAGGATCGAGGTGCCCGCGAAAAGGGACGCAGCTAGCGGTTGCGCAGTGCGACGTGCCGCTGTAAGTAGCCATCCCGTTGCATAGACTGCGGCCAGACCTGCGACCACTCCCCGCGGAAGGAGGCTGGCTTCCGCGATGGCACGCAGCACATAGGCTCCTGCGATGCCCAGCAAAGCCGCACCAAGCACGGAGAAGGCTCCGGTGAAGGCTGTTCCGGCCCCGGGACCGGCGGAGGCGCTTGCAGCTGGCTCCAAATGTTCAGCCGGCGGCGCGATCTCATCCCCTGGCGTGGCAACTGTCTGGGATGGATGCTCGAGGGATGCCACGCGCAACTCCAGCGCAGCGATTCTAGCGGTCAACAGATCAAGCGGGTTGGTTTCGGGATGAACTTGCATGATCTTCACCCGAGAAACAGCCTTGCGGCGAATTTCAGTCTCTAATCACCGGTCACGGCCTGCGCATTCTCCTCTGGCCAGGGCGGGAGCAGTTTGATAAGGACCCACAGAATGCCGAGCGGCAGCAACGTGAGCCCGAAGGCCATAAGAAGCCCTTCTTTCGAAATCAGACTCATCTTGTAGGTGGTGTAGCCGAGAAAGCTCTTGGAGAAGAGCTGTCCACCGATGACAACGTTCCAGCGCATCGCGAAGATGCCGATCAGCGTGAGTACTCCCGCGGTAGCGTAGATGCGTTTGCGCGTGACTTCTCCGAGCTTGACCAACTGGGTGACGGCCAGCAATGCCAGCGGAATCAGGGTGCCGCAGATGATCTGTACGACGATGTGCGAGAAGTAGAGCTTGCTGTGCACCATGAAGTCGAGGCTCCGGAACGACTCGTCTGCTTCGTAGATGCGGTGGATCAAATCCAGCGTCTCCAGGCTGAAGTCGATGATGAACGTGTAGAAGAGGTACATCGCGATCGTATCGACGCAGAGCATGTCGATCTTACGCCCTCGCATTTTGGTGGTAGCCATGTAGAGCACCATGACGCAAGCGATTCCGGACACCATGGCGGAGAAGATAAACACCACCGGCATGAGCGGTGAGGACCACCATGGATTGGCCTTGATAGAGCCGAAGATAAAACCAACATAGCCATGGAGCATGAAAGCCGACGGAATCCCCACCAGCGTTACAATCCAGCCAACGCGCTCGTCAATGTGCAATGAGCGGGGACTGATATTCGACGAGCCGAGAGTCATGACGCGGTAGAGCAATCGCTTCATGCCGTGCGATTGCTCGGCCAGCAGAACGATATCGCAACGGTAATCGAGCCAGATCTCGAATACCAGCACGGCCATCAAATACCACAGATACACATACCCGAACATTGCCATCGCCGATGTGCTGTGCGGTGTGAAGTACATTTCCGGCGAGCGTTCGGGGTGCCCGAGGTGAAGCTGCAGCGGCAACGGTGCCACCAGCAGAAACGAAAGGGCTGTGAGGAGAGCAAGGCGATACGTAGGCTTCACTGCCTCCACGCGAAACACGCGCTCCAGAGAGGCCAGAATGAATGCGCCCGCGACCAGACCCGTAATGTACGGATAGAGGACGATGAGCACACTCCAGTGCAGCTCGATTTCGTTGGGATACATGAAGCCTTCGACGCCGTTCATAGCTCTTCCTCTGCTCTCCGGCTCAGCAACTACCGAACCGCCCCATCCAACTCGTTGTAGTAGACCTTCGCCCCGGTGGCCATCTGGGGCTTGAGAATCTGCACACTATGTGTCTTCAGGAAGGCGTGGATCGGATCGTTCGGGTTCTTGAGATCGACGAGTTGGCGCGCGCCCGTCGGGCAGTTCTCCGCACACGCGGTCGTGAGCCCCTTGGTGATGCGGTGATAGCACAGCGTGCACTTGTCCACGACCTTCTTCTCGGGGTGGATGTAGCGGCAGCCGTATGGGCAGGCTTGCACACAATACGCGCACCCGAGGCAGTACTTGGGATCGGCCAGCACCACGCCATCCGGAGTGACAAACGTGGCTCCCACAGGACATACTTGCGTGCAAGGCGAGTCGGCGCAGTGATTGCACAGCTTGGGCACAAAAAAGTACTTGCCCGCGTCTTCCTTCGCGACCGGGAACCCCTCCTTGCCGCCGTCCGGCGAAATCACTTCCGGATTGGTCATGTGCTCGTCGGTCACGTGATAGCGTTCCACCCAGGTGCGGAAGAAGCCATCGGGCACGTCATTCTCGGCCTGGCAGGCGCGGACGCAGTTTCCACAGCCGATGCACTTGGGGATGTCGATCAGCATGCCCCACCAATGGTCGGACATCCTATAGTTGGGCGCGGACTCGGGAGTTCCGGCCAGCACCGATTTCCACGCTACGGCTGCAGCAGGAAGCAGGATCAGGATTTGCCGGCGGCTGAGATTCACTTGGTACCTCCAGCGTCGACGGCCGGCGAATGCGGCTGGTGGCAGGTTTCGCAGGGAACACCATTTGCGTGATCGACAGCATCTACCTGCGGAAATGCTTTTGGCCGTGCCGCAGAAGCTGCATGACATCGCACGCAGAGTGTTGCCGTGTCGAGTTTCGCCGGAGTCACCGTGCCCGGATCGTCTGCATGCTGCGACTGTGGTCCATGGCATGCTTCACAGTTCACCTGCGCGTGTTTGCCGGCCTTCTTCACGTCCAGCACGTCGGTGTGGCACGTTTCGCATGCGTCGTGTCCGGCATAGTGCACTGGGCGCGCCGCAATCTCCCCGATCGCGGCCGCGCGATAGTGTCCATATTGACCAAAGGTCGGCGGCACGACGTGACTGCGAATGGCCCAGAAGACGACGAACGCCACCACGAAGAGCCCTGCAAACCGGAACAGGTGCTCGACATCCTTGAAAGGGTTCATCTGGCCCGATCATCCTGTCCGGGACAGCCCGAATCCGCGAGCGACTGCCATCCCTTGTGATCCAGATCATCTATGCGAGGGAGCGTAGCGAGGAGAATAGACGATCGTATGTGAGAACGGTCACGTCGATCGGTGATCCAGCACCAATCCCGTCGCTTTGCCGCTGTCTGGAGCGCCGAACGCTGGCTTGCTTTTGGAGCAGTCACCCCGCACTGCCCTCACTCCGATCGGAATAGACTCGTAGTGGGCCCGAACCCATAGAAGGGAAGATGCCCCGATCGAGGAACTGCAAAATGAACCGTACGTCTCTCGCGTTATTTGGAATCATCATTTCTTGCGGACTCGCTGGTTGCTCTGTCGCAGCGCCAAATGCAGGCCACGAAGCTGTGTGGATGGAGAAGCCACTCTTCTTTGGTCACGGCGGAGTCGATCAGACACCCGTGATGGCGGGAAGAGAGTACGGAGCCATCACCAGCGAAGCCATCGACGTCGACATGCTCCCACAGCGCATCGACGTGGAATTCGACGACATGATGACCAAATCAGGCGTACCGGTGAGCTTCCATGTCGTGGTGACATTCAAGGTGACCGATCCCGTGAAGCTCGTGAGCCAATTCGGCGCAGACCGCGACGAGAAGGGCAATTGGGGGTTCTGGGATCGAAACATGGACCAGCCTCTGCGGACTGCTGTTCGCGATTCCGTGAAACAACGGGACATGCAGGAGATGGCAATCTCGCAGACCGCGGCTGATGCAGTTGGCAATGAAGTCTCGACAGCTGCCAATCTGATCGTGCAAAAACTCGGCGTGCCCATCGTCTTCACAGCAATTAACGTGGGACGTGTCAATCCGCCGGACGCCATCAAGGATCAGCGGATCGCGACTGCGACCCAGGAACAGCGGGCCATTACCGAACAGCAAACGAAACTTGCGGAAGACCAACGCAAGGCAGCCGAGCAAAGCCGTGCGGCCGCAGACAACGCCTATCGCGAAGCCATGCAATTATCGCCCGATCAATTCCTTCAGCTGGAGCGGATCAAGATGCAGCGAGACGTCTGCGGACATCAGGGTTCGAACTGCACCTTCTTCATTGGCGGAAACGTTACACCCGTGAACGACGTCAGCCGGAAATAGCGCAGCCGATGGCTGACTCGCGCTATCCTTGCCGGCTGCACCATATCCTCGATACACACTTAACCCGAAATCCGGGCGAATCCATAGCCGGACGCCCCATGGCTATCGGATTCCAAATCGATCACCTGGCCGCCCCGTTCCCTTTGTGCTGCCTAGGTCGTTTCCTGCCTGAACAAGTCCAGATCAGTGGCCGATAAAGAGGGTTGGACTACGCAAGCGGGCCATGTACGTCCGAGCATGAATGAAAAGGCTAAAGCCAGGTTTTGCCAGCAGATGCATCGCCGGCTTCGTGATCCTCTGGGCGGTTTTCGGCAGGGCGCAGACTAGCCCGCTGAGCTCCCTCGCGGCTATTCACGCCCTTACGAACGAACAGGCGAGCCTCGCCCTTCCCGTCGCCTTCCAGGCTACCGTCACCTATTACAGAAAAGGAGACATGGACCTCTTCGTCCAGGATGGCCAAACCGCCATCTATGTCGAGGTCAGCGCAACCACCAGGGTCTCTGCCGGCGATCGCGTTCTCGTTGTTGGTCACACCCAGGCGAGCTTTCGGCCAGAGATCAAGGCAGACAACGTCACTGTTGTAGGCCGCGCCGCGCTGCCTGCCCCTTTTCCGGCCACATTCAAGCAACTTATTCACGCTCAGCTGGACTGCAGGAGAGTCACGGCCCACGCCCTTGTGCGCGGGACGAACTTCGTCACCACCGGCGGACTGAATTACCTCTATCTCAATCTGCTGATGGATGGAGGTTACGTCGATGTCCAGGTGGCGAACGCAGGACCAGTAAACCTCGGCAATCTTCTCGACGCGGAAGTCGAGGTTACCGGAGCGGTCGCCGGAAAATTCGACAGCAAGATGCAGCTGGCAGGAATTCTTCTCGAGGTCCCGGCAGCCTCTGACGTCCACGTCGTCAGGCTTGCCCCTTCGAGCCCCGCATCTCTCCCCCTCACACCATGGATCAGATTCTGGCGTCGACCGACATACGGGACCGCACCCAGCGCGTGCGAGTGAGCGGAATCGCCACCTACTACCAGCCGGGTTCCGCACTGGTTCTACAGGACGGCACCAAAAGCCTCTGGATCAACTCTCTGTTCGAGAAACCTTTGCACCTCGGAGACCGGATCAGCGCCTCGGGATTTCCCGACGTCGACAACGGCTCCATCATCCTCACCCAGGGTGAGATTCAGGATAGCGGCGTCAGTTCTCCCTTCCTGCCTGTCCCCGTAACTTCGAAAGAACTCTCAAGCGGGACGCGCGCTCTGGAACAGGTCTCGATCGAAGGGCGCCTGCTGATGTCCCTCCGCCAATCCGCCCTGGACGAATACGTTATCGTCTCCGATCGCCACCTGTTTTCCGCGATCTATCGCCATCCCGGGAGGAACTTCGAGGCCGTCCTTCCGCCCATGAAACAGGTCCCCCTTGGTTCACAGGTTCGTATCACCGGCATATGTGTCCTCGATCGCGGAGAACAGTTTCGAGGGTCCCAGGCCTTTAACATCCTGCTGCGCTCGCCCGACGACGTCGCTCTCGTTGCCGGCCCCTCGCCGCTGAATGTTCGCAACCTCATTCTGCTCGTCGGCATCCTGCTCGCGGCTCTTGTGGTCATCGGAGGCCGCGGATGGGCCATCGAGCGGCGGTTGCGTCACAAGACAGCACAGCTGGCTCGTTTCGCCCAATGGCGCAGCCAGATCCTCGAAGACATCAACGGCTCCCAATCCCTGGTCCATATCCTCGGCGAAATCGTCCAGATGGTCTCCTTCAGACTGAGTAACGCGCCCTGCTGGTGCATCCTCGCCGATGGAACACAGGTGGGCGATCGACCCGCCCTCTCCACTGGCCAGAAGGTCATCGACCATCGGATCGCCTCGCGGCCCGGAGCGCCCCTGGGAACGATCTCCGTTGCCCTGGGCGTTTCTGCCAAATCAGAAGACCCGGAAAAGGACATCCTGCCTGCAGCCGCAGGACTCGCCTTCCTCGCCATCGAGACCGACCGCCTACACTCCGACCTGCGCTATCGATCTGAATTCGATCTGCTCACCGACACCCACAATCGCTTCTCTCTCGAAAAGCGCCTTGACCAGCTCCTGGAGAGCGCAAAATCGGGTGCGTTCAGCTTCGCGCTGATCTACATCGATCTCGATGGGTTCAAACTCGTCAATGACAGCTACGGGCACAACGTCGGCGATCTCTATCTGCGCGAAGCGGTCTCGCGCATGAAGGCACAGATACGGCTTGGCGACATGCTGGCGCGCATCGGAGGCGACGAGTTCGCGGTCCTGGTATCGAGAATCACGCAGGTCGACGGTGCGAAGGAAGTCGTCCGCCGGCTGCGCCATTGCTTCGACAAACCGTTCGACGTCGACGGCGAACAGTTGATTGGATCGGCGAGCTTCGGCATCTCGATCTGTCCACGCGATGGCATCAGCAAAGACAGCATCTTCAAAGCAGCCGACGCGGCCATGTGTGCCGCCAAGGCTGCCCAGCGCGTGGCATCGACCCCGCGTACCGGCGGAGAGGCCTCGTTGTCCCCGCAGCCAACCGGCGCTACAACTAGTCGATGAAGTAGCCGATCTCGGTCAGAACCCGGTCACTCAACTCCACCCCCAGCAACCGCGCACCGAACGAAGTGCGCAGACCGGCTTCGAAAGACCTGAGAACAGTATCCGGCAGATCCGTCTGCCGCCGGAGCAAGCGCAGCAGCTCCGCGCTGTCGGTTGGGTACTCGTAGTCGCCAGGAAGACCGCAGGCAGGCCGGATCGTCAGCGAGATGGGGATCGTGCCTACGCAGGATTCGCCATGGTCGCATCGGCGCGTAGTGAGATTGACTCGCATACGAGCATCCTGACCCCTGTCTGTCCATCCCTCAATGACCCAGTCGGGTGATCGGAGGTGACCAATTGGGGAGGCTCTTAGCCCACATTCCCAAACGCATCCTCCAGCGAAGGACTCTGCGGCGTCAGCAGCTCCGCGCCCGACTCCGTCACCAGCAGATCGTCTTCCAGCCGCACTCCAAACTCCCCACGCAGATACACGCCCGGCTCATCGCTCGTCACATTGCCCGCCGCCAGATGCGGCTGCAGATCCCACCCGAACATGTTGTTCTTTACCAGGTACGGCCACTCGTGCATATCCATCCCCAGCCCATGCCCCACGCGGTGCGTGAAATACGTGAACCCCGGCCCGTAGCCTCCATCCACAATCACCTTGCGCGCCGCCGCATCCACATCCGCCGCAAGCACGCCCGGCCGTGCCGCCGCCAGGGCCGCCGTCTGTGCCCGCTTCACCAGGTCGAACACGCGCTTCATCTTTTCTGTCGCCTTCCCCAGCACAAACATCCGCGTAATGTCCGACGTATAACCCTCCACCGCGCATCCGTCATCCAACATCAGAATGCTGCCCTCGCGCAGCGTCTGCGGCTGCTTCGACCCATGCGGCAGCGCCGTGAACTCGTCCACGTTCAGACTCGCCTCGCCCACAAAGCCCACGCGTGTGTACGCCGCCTCGATCAGCCCCTGCACATCCCGCGTCGTCATCCCCGGCGTCAGCGATTGCGCCACCGCGCGATACACGAGCAGCGTCGCCCGGCACGCCAGTCGGATGCACTCAATCTCGTGCGCATCCTTCACCATCCTGCAACCCGCCGTCACCGGCGTCGCCAACACCACATTCAACTGCGGATTAGCCGCACGTATGCTCTCGGCGAACACGAACTTCATGTTCTCGTCCAGGCCCACGCTTCCCGTGGCCAGTCCGCGATCCTTTAGCCCCTTGCCCAGCAATGCGAACGGACTCTCGTCCTCCTGCCACGCCAGCACGTCCGCATCCTTGCCCAGCGGACCTGCCTCCAGTAGCTCGCGCGCACGCCCCTCTTCGAATGCCGGACACACTAAAAACGGCTTGGCTTTCGCTGGAATCGTCAACGCCCACAACCGCTCGCCGCCATACAGCGACAAATCGGCAAAGTAGTGCGACGACGCCGTGCTGTTTGCCAGCACAATCACATCCATCTTCGCGGCCGCCATCAAAGTCTTGGCCCGCTCGATCCGCGCCTGTCGTTCTGCATTCGTAAACGGCCGCGCCTGCCCAGACAACACCGGCATCGCCGCAATCGGCTCCGGCAACGCTTTGCCCGCATCCGCAAACGCTGCGTTGGGTCGGGCGGCAATCGCTGCGGCAACAGCGCCTGTGGCGCCGAAAAAACTACGGCGTGTAAGAGAATGTTTGTTCGTCATGAATCTCCGGAGAAGGGAAGATCGGTTTCTTCAGATTAGCGTGTCGAGACGCGCTACGCCCAAATTGCCGCCTCGGCGCTTGGAGCTTCAGCCACGCGAGCCTCCCGTAGGGAGAGCAGGAGAATAGCCCAGGACAGAGCGAAGCGCCGTCCTGGGATTTGGCCCGACGATCCTCGCCGCCCGTAGGGTGCGGCAGGAACTCACCGGGAATTTACCCTCGTCCTCTCTTGGTGCGAACGCCCGCGTAATTGCGTTTGTGTCAGGGCGCGGAATGAGGCAATCTCACTCTTGGCCCTTAGTGCTTTAGGAGGTTTCCTATCTGTTCACCGCTTGTCAATCCCCATCGTCCCGCAGTGCGTTCCCGTCACCTCGCACTGCAGCATGTCCTGTGCCAGCAGATTCCATCCCACAAATCCGGCGAACTTACTACCTGGTGATTGTTCCGGCGTCGGTGCCAGCCCATCCCCCGTCTCCGCGTTGTAGTCCTCGTGCATCGATCCCCACCGCGCGATATCGCGCTCCATGTCGTTCGCCAACGTAACGGCTAGCCAGTGCGCCTCCCGATCAAAGCCGTAGCGCCGCAACACAATCCAATCCACAAAGTTCACGTTGATCCACACCGGTCCGCGCCAGTTCGAGTAGGGCTTGATGATCGCTTCGTTGTTATACGCCGGATCGCTCTGCGCCAGACTCCGCAACCCATGCGGCGCGCGCATCTCCGTCTCATTGAGCAGATGAGCCCGAATCATCCTGCGCGCACCTTCCTCCGGCATCAACCCATCCAGCAGCGGCAAAAAACTTGTCCAGTCGATCACATGAATCCAGGCGCCCGAGTCCCGCCTGCGATCCAGAAAGATCCCATCCTGCTTCGACCACAGCTTGTCCACGATCGCCTGTCGTGTCGCCGCGGCCTTCGCGCGATAGTTCTTCGCATCTGAGCTGTCGCCGAGCCGCTCCGCCAGCACTGCCATCGCCCGATACTCGCGCATCGACCACACCGACGCATCCACCGCCAGAATCGCGCTGCGATCCTTGGGATCGTTCGTCAGCGCCGCATCGTTGTCCGCGCCCGACTGCATCGCGTTATCCCAGAACCACAGCCCCCACTTCGGATCGAACTGCGTGCGCCCCCGATACGCCAGCACCCGCCGCATCGCCGGCCACACTGGCCGCAGCCACTCTACATCGTGCAATGCATCCGCCGCCTCCAGCGCCCCCTGCGCCAGAAACGGCTTCATCGCGAATTTGCCAAACAGCGGCCGCGGCCCCTTCGCCGTAATGCATCCAGCCGCATACCCATCCGCATCCGCCGACCCAGCAAAACTCAGCGCCAAGTCGCGCAGAAAACGCGCGTTGGCCGCATCCTGATTCAACCAGTGCGTGCCGATGAAGAATCCATCCCAGTCCCACATCTGCGTGTAGTAGCCGGCCGGGATCAGGTAGGGATATTTGATATATCCATCCGCGGGCCGAATCGTCTGCGCCGCCAGCCGCCCAAAATCCGCATTGACCCGTGTGAGAAGAGCACTCTCCGCGTCCTTGCTCTGCGCCACGATCCTTTGGCCAGGGAAGCCCGCCACAAGAAGAACGCAGAGAACCGCGCGCATCTGTCCGCTCTTCATGGTGTCCTGTCGTCCTCTACTCTCACGATCTCTAATGAAGTGTCATCCTGAGATCCCGCGCGCTCATCGGGGCCCCCAAGGACAGGTCGTCCTTGGGGTGAGTTGGGGCCCCGTGAACAACGCCAGTTGTTTATGGGGTAAGCGGGGCGAAAGCCCGCCCTGAGCGAAGTCGAAGGGGATCTGCTTCTTGAGAGTCTTAAGTCGGCGCAAATCCCCACTCCCTATTCCCTGCCTCTAATACACCAGCCTTACGTTCATCTGATGCGCTTCCGCATTCGCAATCCCCTCTGCGCGCGGATGAATCGCCGGCGCTCCTGGCGCACCCTTGGGCGCATGCGCCGCCAGCCACTTCTGCAGCGTCGCCGGGTTATAGCGCTTGCCTGCAATCTCAGACCACCCGGCAAGCAGTGCCTTATTGGTCCCCGGCATCGGCTCCGGCCCATCAAACGTCAACTCGCCAAACAGGTAGGGATAGCCCTCCTCTACCTCCACCGACACATCGATCGTATGCTTCGCATCGTCCACCGCCATCGACGGCACCGCACCCACATCGGCGAAGCCCTGCGCTTCGTACAGCGCCTTCAGCTTCTCGATGCCGACATTGATCGCGCTTCCGCTAAACACATCGCCGGCCGCAATCGGAAACACGCTGCGCATCTGCTCCTTCTTGAACGCCGACGTGGCCCGAAACGAAATCACTCCCATCATGTATTGGTCGCCGGCCGTCACCTGCACCGCAACATCCGCGGAGCGCTTCCCGCTCTCCTGCCGCACATCGCTCAACTGCGGCGGATTCACCTGCGCCAGATAGTAGCCGTTGTCCCGCATTTTTTGCAGGACGTGGTCCTGCAATTCGTCGACCGCGTATGCGTTGCCCTCGAACGGCGCCATCTTCGCGTGCCAGTCCACATTCGGCTGGTCCGTTACCGTCACCGTCAGCTTCCGCACCACGACAGGGATCGCCTTTTGATCGAGAGATTCCTGCGCCCATACCGCTCCGCCCGCCACCAACGCCACCAACGCCATACAACTCACTTTCGGCATCATGTCTTTCTCCATCCGGCTCGTCTCTTGCTCACGCTGCCACCATGCGCTCGCCCCCGCCCTCACGTCAATGACCCCTGTTCAACAGAACCTCAATGTAATCCAATGCTGCCGGATCGTCCCCGTCCGGCGTGCCCGTCACCCGAATCACATCCCCCGGCGCCAAGCCCACATTGCGCAGCACACGCCGCGTCGAGTTGTCCCCGTTGGGTTGTCGCGACGGCAACATCGCATCCGCGGACCATTCCGCATCCGCACTCGCTGGCTTGCCGTTCACCGTCACCGCAAACATTGCCGCCCCGCCCTGCAGATCGAAATAATTGACGGCGACATCGAACACTCCCGCCACCCCGCTATACGTCCACTCCGCCGAGCAACTCTTCGCGGCCGCAGCACACGTCACCGCCTTCCCCCGCGACGCATCCTCCCATGGCTTCACGTCGATTACCTGATATCCGCTCAGCTTGGCATCTTCCGCTTCCAGTCTTCCCGGAAAATTCCCCGCGCGTCCCTTCTCATCGGCAATCCCGCTCAGCTTCCAGAAATACTGCACTACTGCATCGCGCCACACAATCGCGTGCCCCGCCTGGTACTCCAACCGCGGCAGCACGTTGCTATATAACGACGGGTCGATCTTCCCCTTGAGCGACTCCCAGTCCTTAACAAACTCCGCAGCCATCTCCGCGCCCGCATAGTGGCTGTCATACAGATACTGGATCACCGTTTTGCCGTCCTGGAGTTTGTACGTGTACGGCAAATGATGGAAAAACAGCAGCAGATCGTCCGGCGTCGTCGCCGCGTTCTCATACTCCTTCGCGATCTCCGGCGCATACTGCCCTGCAAATCCCGTCCCCGTCGCCACCGTCCGGTCCATGCCCACCCCCTCATGATCGGCGCGATGCCATTGGCCCCATCCGTTGTTCTCGCTCCCCTCGATCCCTGGCCCATAGTGGCTACCCGTGATATCTGTCAGAGTCTGCAGCCCCAGTGGTCCCGTGTAGTCCTCATACGCGGGCCACGATTGCATCAGCATATCGACGACTCTTTGTACATCGTCGCGTCGAAGTTTCTTATTGGGATACGCAAAGAGCGTCAGCCGCACCCATTCGCTCGCAATCTCCTCCGGCGTTAGATTCGGATCCCACGCCAGCCGCCCGAACGTATACAGATTCGCCAACGCCAGCGGCGACCCCAGCCACGCATCGCGCCCCACACACGCCACGCCCACCATGCCCGCGAGCCCTTTCGATGCCCCCGAACTCACCTCTCTGGCCGCGTCGGCCAGTTGCTTCTTTTGATCCAGAACCCACTTCCACTTCGACCCGAGATACACCAGATGCCTTTGCTGCCCCAGGTACTCCTGCGTGATCTGCACCTCCATCGCCTTCCGCGTGTGCGGCAGCCCCCCAAACAACGGCGACACCGGCTCGCGCACCTGAAAGTCGATGGGCCCTTCTTTGATCTGCACAATCACATTCGGCGCGAACTTCCCGTCCAGCGGATGAAAGATGTCATAAGCCGCGCGCGCCCGATCCGTTTTGGGGTCGTTCCAATCAAGGTGATGGTTGTAGACAAACGCGCGATACAGCACCACACCGCCATGCGGCTCCAGCGCCGCAGCCAGCGTGTTCGCCGCATCAGCGGGCATGCGTCCATAACTTGCCGGTCCGGGCTGGCCTTCGGAATCGGCCTTCACCGTGAATCCCGCAAAGTCAGGAACCAGCGCAAAGATCGCGTCGACCTTCGCCTTCCACCATGCCTGCACCTGTGGATCGAGCGGATCGTACGTCTTCAACCCGCCGATCTTCTGCGGACTCGCCACATCCACACTGATCGCCAGCCGCACACCCCACGGCCGCATTGCATCCGCGATCCTCTTGAGTCCGCCAATCATCTCCGAAGTTAGAAACGGCGAGGAGCCGTTGACGTTGTTTACGTTACAGCCATCGATCCCCACCGACGCCAGCAGCCGCGCATACTCGCTCACCGGCTTCAGATCCTCGCGAACTCTTCCGCCCTCGAAAAAGATGCTGCGCCCCGCGTACCCCCGCTCAATCGATCCATCTGCGTTGTCCCACTCATCCACCCAGCGCACGGGCATAGCCGGATTCTCGCGCACAACGGCGTGGCTCATGTCGGCGCCCTCCGCAACATGTCGCAGCAAAGCGAAAACGCCGTAAAGCAAACCTCGTTCGCTGCCTCCGACGATGTCGAGTCCGCGGAGAGACTGGTCCTGGCTCCAGGAAATCTGGAACTCTTCGGGCTCAAGCTTAGGCACAATCGACTTGCTCTTCTCCCGGCCTAGCTCCTCCACCGTGGCGAGAACAATCGAGTCGGCGCCCACTTCAGGGCTTGAACCGCCGGCGAGAGACCTGAGCCCGCGCACGAGCTCAGAGGCCGCTGCACGCTCGATTCGACTTTGTCCCCGGACTTCCACGCGCATCGGAACGCTCAGCTGCCTGTTCAAGGGCCGGTACTTCAGCCACCCCTGATCCGCCGTCTGCCCGCCCGCGAGAACAGCCCACTGCACCAGCCCAACGGCAACTCCAAAATAAGCAAGAGAAGCGATTTTCTTCATGGTCCCGGATGTCTCCCCACGTCCCATCCGTTCTACCACCTCCGCTGCCGCTTCCAATAGGTCACTTGAATCCGCATCGCGCAGAAACGGAAAAGGCGCACTCATCGAGTGCGCCCTCTGATCCCTGAAACCTGATCCCCGGTCTTACTGCACCGTCAGCACCATCGTCGTCGAGTGCGTCGTCGCCGTAATCCCGTTGCTCGACTGCGCCGTCACCAGCAGCGTATACGTGCCCGCCGGCGTCGGCAGATTCTGCGATGGCCCGTGGTTGTGATAGTAGTAGAGCGGCGAGCACGCCGTCGTCCCCAGCACCGCAATCAATCCCACCAGCCCCAGCAGCGCCATTCGGCTCAGCCACCGCCGCCGCGCGCCAAACACAAGTCCCAGTCCCAGTGTCCCCGGCAGCAGAATGCACCACACAAGCCCGCCTCTGCTACGCTGCGGAGGCTCCAGGCGACCCGAAGCGGCCGCCGTTTTTAAATCCATCGAACTCACCACCGCCGCGGTTGCATTCGGCAAAACCTCGAGGTTCTCCGGCGTAAATGTGCACGACGACTGGTCCGGCAAACCCGAGCACGATAGCGTCACAAACATCGGCGCCGTCAGCGACGCACCATTCACCGGCGTCACCGAGGCCGTCACCGTCCCCGACTGCCCTTGCGTCAGCGTGATCGATGCCGGCGATACCGCAATCGAGAAATCGGGCGCTGTTCCCGTCACAGCCGCCACCGGCCTCACTTCCGACGCCGAGCTCGCATGTACCACATCGCCCGCATAGCTTGCCGTCAGATTATGCGCACCGGGCGTCAGCACCAACTCCGCCGTCGCAGTACCGTCCGCCTTTAACGCCACACCCGCCAGCTGCCGTCCCTCGTCCGCAATCACCACCGCGCCCTGGACAGGTAGACCGTCATGGCCGATCACGCGCACCGTTACGGTTGCCTCATGCAGGCCGTGCGTCTGGGCCAACAGCATAGTCTCCGTCGGCATGATCTGCCCCGATGCCGCGCCCCAGCCTGCCACCGGCAACGCCAGCGCCAAACCAAGTCCTGCGACCACAGCGATTCCAGAGTTGCCACACCTCAATCGCGCTACCACTGGCCGCCCACTGCGGCCCCACAAAAATCTCACGTCCACCTGCTCCAGATCAAAACAGAATCGCGCTGTGCCGCACGGGGATTACCTCTCTCCATTGTATCCGGCGCGGGTGCGCCCCAGCGGGCCGCGCCTCGGGGTCCCCAGCGACAGGGATCCTCGCAATTCCTACCCCTCTTGGACGCGCCACCCTCCATTCCGTCCCTTAAGACGAGTGGTAACTTAGAGCCGGCGAGAACCAGCGCCGGCCCGGGAACTTATCCCGCACAGGCTCTCTTATGATTTGCCGTGTGCCCCGGTGCCGGGGTCCCCGCGGATAGGTCTTCGTCCCTGGGGTGGGGAGCCTGCCCTGAGCGCAGCCGAAGGGTCCCTCGCCTTTGGGGACCCGGGAGAGCAACGAACCCTTCCCGATCTCATTCCGCCCGATTCACCGTCTACTCCGACGTTCACGAGAAATAACCGAAGTGTTGGCAACCACTCGCCCCACAGCCTCACCTTTTCGCTACCCAGCCGCTATCGTGAATCATGTCGCGCTTCTCTCGATCGGAGGACTGGATGCATTTTCAAAGACGCCAACTGCTTCGAACCCTGTCGATTGTCTTCGGGGCGGGCTTCATCGGTAGCCGGAACCAATTCGCACTTGCTGCGCAGACAGCCATACCGCCAAAGGTCTCCCCTCCCCCTGCAGGGGCCGACCTTCGTGATCAGATCGCCGCAGGAACGCAAATGGAAAAAGTGACGGGAATCGGAGGCCTGTTCTTCCGCGCTCACGACCCGAAAGCCTTGGGGATTTGGTACCAGCAACACCTCGGGATCTCCCTCACGCCAACGGGCCTCCACGATTCCGTTTGGCAGCAAGAAGCGGGACCCAGCGTCTTCGCTCCCTTCCCGGAAACAACCCACTACTTCGGAGATCCCAGCAAGTTCATGATGGTGAACTTTCGAGTCCGGGATCTCGACAAAATGGCGGCCCAGCTACAAGCTGCGGGAATCGAGGTCAAGATTGATCCGCAGTCTTATCCCAACGGACGGTTCGCCCACCTGCACGACCCGGAGGGAAATCCGCTCGAATTGTGGCAGCCGATACCGGCTCCAGTCGCCAAGGGCTAGATTGCGAAGCAACCCAGAACTATTTGCTCTCGCTCGCTGGTTCTCCCCACCCGCCGCAACGCCCGCCGATCGACGCGCGGAACTTCTCCCGCTCCTCCGGCGTCAGCGCCTCCCAGCGCTCTTTCGCTCTCCTCCGCGGCCCTGGACCACGTCCACCACTGTTCCCGAACCCGCCAAACAGAATCCGGCACAACACCAGCAGTCCCAGCGCTTGCCAGAACGTAATCTGCTTCCACCCAAACAGCATCGGCAGCAGCCAGTTCCACAGGTGCATCACCACTTCGCCGAAGATCCACGTAAACAGCACCAGCGCCGGTGGCGCCACCAGAAACAACCACCATTTCCTTTTCATCGCACCCTCCTCATCTCCGCAAAAACTCGTCGTGAACCGCCTGCAATCGCTCCCGCAATGCCAGAACCGCATACCGCTTCCGTGCCAGCAGCGTGTTCATGTTCACGGCGCTCTCCTCCGCAAGCTCCTTGAAGCTCCGCCCTTCGATCTCGTGCGCTACAAACACCTCTCGCTGCTCCGCCGGCAACTCTCGCAGCGCTGCCTTCATCGCCTCCAGCAGCGCGTGTCGCAGATACGCCGCCTCCGGCCCCTCCTCCGCAGAGGGCAACAACTCCTCCAGCGCCAGCCACTCGCCCTCTTCGTTCTGCACTACAGATTCGGCCAAGGGCTCCGGCCTTTTCTTGCGAAAGAAATCCGTGATCCGGTTGCGCGCCACGCGGAACAGCCACGCCGTCGCCACATCGATCGGCAGCAGCAGCCGATGCGCCCGCACCAGCTCGTAGAAGACCTCCTGCAGCAAATCGTCCGCATCGGCCTCATTCGGCACCCGCTTGCGGATGAAGTTGCGCAGCCGCGCCCTCTGTTCCGTCACCAGGTTCGAGAGCTGTCGGTCTTGCTCGGCCATCGCGATCGTGCTCATGGCGTTGCCATCCACCCCTGAAGACGAACGGCAGCCGCAAATATTGTAGGAGTGAGGCGGATTCTCGCCCGTGATGGAGCAACCCGGAACTTACCTCTCCGTCACAGGCTCAGTTGGAGAGGGAAATTGTGGACAGAGCAGGGGGCGATCACCCCCCCGAAAAGCAGCCTCGAGCCGCGGCCTCCAGGCCCGGAAAAGCCCAGGGATCAAACAATCTGCAGCATAGACGACCTTCGTAACACTCCTTTTGTGCAAACCGCCGGGCTCTCAGGAGAAAATCGAAGTATGGCTTACCTCGTCGAGCACGACGGCAAGACCCTCGGTCCCTTCTCCCGGGAGAGCCTCTCACGCAGCGTCGAGGCCAAAGAGATTGCACCCACCGATCTCGCCTGCGATGAGTACCACGGTCGCTGGATGCCGCTTTCCGAACTCCTCCATGAGGACGGGCCTCCCGAACACAAAACCATCCAGGACGTCTTCGTCCACAAGCGCGGCTTCACCTCGGTCGTCGGCTGGGGAGGCATCCTTGGCATCCTCTACTTCTTCTACCGCATCACCCGCCTCATGTATGCCTGTGCTCACCCCCACGTCCCAATCGCCCCACCGAATTAGCTGAAAGTCCGCCGCTCCATACGAGCGCAACCTGGATGTCCTTCCCCCCATGCGCGCTCGCTTTGCGGATCACTCCGCGCGCAAGGCCTGCATGGGATCGACCCCCAACGCACGCGCTGCGGGCAGCCACACGGCAAGCAGCGCAATTGCCGTGAGGATGATGGGCGCCGATACGAACACCGCCGGATCCCAAGGCTCGACCCCGAAAAGGAAGGTGGACAGGAGGCGCGTAAGGGCGAAGGACGCGGCGATGCCGGCGATCACGCCGACCAGGGCGAGCCTCATGCCGTGCCAAACCACCATCTTCCGAATCGTCGCGCGATCCGCGCCGAGCGCCATCCGGATGCCCATCTCCTGGGTGCGCTGCGCGACGGAATAAGCCATCAAGCCGTAGATACCGATCGCCGCAAGCAGCAATGCGACCGCTCCGAAGGTGGTGAGCAGCAGCATCTGGAAACTCTGCCGTGCCGTGGAGTGCCCCATCACCTCGTCCATGGTCCGGATATGGGCCACCGGGAAGCCCCCGCTGGCGATCCGCAACTGCTCGGCGATGGCGGGAATGGACTGGTGCGGGTCGTCGCGGGTGCGCACCAACCAGAACAGCGGCTGGATATTGGCGGAGGCCGCGTTGTAGTCATCCGAGACCTGGGGAATGGGAAGGATCATCATCGCACTGGCAGGCGTGGCCAGACCGCCGTCATGGAAATCGACGACGATACCGACGATCGTTTCTATTCCTCTCTGTCCCCCTTCCTGTCCGTGGTCGATGTGCTGGCCCAGGGGGTCTTCGTGGGGGAAGAATTCCTTTGCGAAGGCCTCATTGATCAGGGCGACGTGCGGCGCCCCGGCTTTGTCGTTCTCCGTAAAGTCGCGACCACTCAGAACGGGAACCTTGAACAGGCTCAGATAACCGGGCGTGATGCTCATCCACTTGCTCCCGCAGCAGCCCTTCTTGACCGGACGCCCGAGGATGTGGAACCCCCCTGTGCCATCTTCGACATCGATGGGCAGCCAAAAGCCCGCAGCCGCAATGTCCACTCCGGGCAGGCGAAGCCGGCGGCGCCTTGGCGGAATCCGGTTCCAGAGCGGAGGCTGCTCTCTTTGAGCGTTGAGATAACGTCCGCACGCGAAGCGCTGAAGGCAGGGAGCAGTCCAAAAAGAATCCCTGTGAGCAGGGAGACGGCGAGGGTGGACCCGAGCACGCGCCAATCCATACCGATAGCCGAGCCGTCTTCGCCGATGCGAGGCAGGCCGGCGGGACTCACGGCGAGCAGCGCCCGCATGCCTGCAAACCCGAGAGCCATCCCGAGAAGGCCGCCAGCCAGGGAGAGCAACACGCTTTCCGTCAGCAACTGGCGCACAATGCGCACCCGGCCCGCTCCCAGTGCGGAACGAATCGCGAATTCGTGCTTGCGGACGGTGGCGCGCACCAGCAGCAAATTGGCAACATTGGCGCAGGAGATCAGCAGTACCAGTGCTACCGCGCCCAGCATCATCAACAGCGAATTGCGCGCGTCGCCAATGATGCTGTCACGCAGCGGCCCGACCCGAAAGTGTGGATTCCACAACTTCGGGTATTCACGCAAGTACTGCGGGCTCGCCGCCTCGAGAGCGACGTTGGCCTGCGCCACGGTGACACCGGGCTCGAGCACGCCGGTCACGTAAAAGAAGACGTTCCCGTCGGTGCTGGCCGGGTCAAACTGAAACGGCAGCCAGAGGTCGGCCTGCACGTCACCCCGGAAATCCTTCCCGATGACGCCGACAACGGTATAGGGCTCATTGCCCAATGAGATCGATTTCCCCACGATCGTCGGGTCGCCGCCGAACCTGCGTTGCCACAAGCCGTAGCTGAGCACCACGACCTGGCCGCCATGGAGCGAGTCCTCCTGCGATGTGAAGGTCCGTCCCAGAGCCACGGGCGCGCCATACACGCGGAAGTAGCCCTCGGTCACGTGAATCCCGTTGACTTGCTCTGGACGGCTGTCCCCGGTCAGATTGAAGCCCGGGCCTGCATTGTCAAATGCCACGACCTTCTTCAATAGATTCGTCTGCCGCTCAAGGAAGTGAAACTCCGGAATGTTGTGAAGGTCATTGGCAATTTCGGTTGAGAGCACCACGAATTTCACCATCCGCTCTGCGTCGGGATAGCTCAGCGGCTTGAGCAGCACCGCATTCACTACCGAGAAGATGGAGGTGTTGGCCCCGATGCCAAGAGCAAGCGCAGCGATCGCGGAAAGAGTGAAGCCGGGATTTTGGCGCAACTGGCGCACACCAAAGCGCACATCCTGCCAGAAAAGTTCAAGGCCGGTCCCGGCGCGATGATCGCGCACCGCCTGTTTGACCTGCTCCACACCACCCGACTCTGCCTGTGCGGTGCGCTGAGCCTCGGACGGAGAAATTCCAGCCGCGATCCGCTCATCCGCGATCATGTCGACGTAAGCACGCACTTCATCGTCCAGCTGCTTCTCGATACCTGGTTTGCGCAAGAGATTTCGAAAAGTGCTCGTCAGGCGGGACCAGAGTTTCATCCGTCGCTCCTTAAGTCGCCTTCAGAGCATTGGTCATGGCGAGAGCCACCGTCGCCCATTGCTCCGTTTCCACTTCAAGCTGGCGTTTCCCCGCCCTGGTCAGCCGGTAAAACTTCGCACGACGGTTATTTTCCGACTCACCCCAGAACGAGCTCAGCCAACCTGCTTCTTCCATACGATGAACGGCGGGGAAGAGCGAGCCAGGCTTGACGAGAAATGTACCTCGGGTCATTTGCTCAATCCGGCGCGAGATGCCCAATCCGTGAAGCTCTCCGGTCCCGAGCGCCTTCAGAACCAGGAGATCGAGCGTGCCTTGGAGGAGATTCGCCTGCTTAGAACTCATGTGCAGTTTCCTATCGACCAACGATATGAGTATCGAGATCCGCCCTACAGAATGTCAATAGGAGAAGAACCGCCACAAACTGTGTGAGCGATTCGGAGCTGGCCAACCTTTGCATAGCCGGGGATGGGGCCCGCAGGCTTCGTACCGGCGAACCGTCGCTCGCCTCAACTAGCAGGTCTGAATAAAACGAAGAGTGAGACTGTCGGCACGTGAGGTAAAGCGGGTGTATGCTCGAATTGTAGGCAACTCTGCCTTCTCGCCTCTCGCATTCCAGGCTTCTGCCCCAGACGAGCACCGCTCAAGGAAGCAACCGAACGATTGGAGCTGCGATGAACCTTCTCGAGAAGGGCGATGCGGACAATCGTCTCCCTGCGAACCAGAGTCGGCCTCTGTTCAAGCAAGTGAAACAAACCGCCACCCTCAGATCTTCCAGGAGCAAGCCGCTCCGAACATCGGCGGGCACACTGACTTTTGTCGAAGACTTCACACTGGAGCATTCCCTCACTGGCACGCAGATCGCGTCGATCGAGATACTAGGCAGTTTTCGACCATGACCGCGCACGTTACGGTCGATCCGACACAACCCCGGGGCGGAGTAGAAATGGATTGCTTACTCTGCAGGAGCCTGGAACAGGCCTATGAAGTTGAACGCGGCGAGTACGTCGAGGCTCGTTCCTCGGCATCTTTTCGGGTCTGCACGGAGCTTGCGGCGCAGAAGAATGTCGAATTGGAGCGCGCCAGGGCGGAGCTGGAAGAACACCGGCTTATATGCGTTTCCGCCGTCAGAACGCTTGCACTCTTGCCGAAATCGCACGCGACTGCAAGTTCCAGACGGCTGGTGGCCTAGAGCCGGATTGCCGAAACGGCTCGATGTAGGGTTGCTCACGCCGCATCAGGGTCACGGAAGGCGAACCAGTAATATCGCCGCCAGCAGAACATGCAGCGCACCGGCCTGAGCGCAAACATCCCAAGCAGTCCGTCGATTGAATGCAGCTCAGCCGCCTTGAATTGTCCACCGTTGCAGCGGGGACATTTGTGTCGCAACCAGAGCAGATGCGGCAGCCATATGGGCCAGTTCCGGTTCGCCGTGTCCATTTCTCTCTCCCCTTCGCGCGTTACAGGCCGCTTCTTCTCTCGACACTGGGATGCGCATCGAGCCACGCAAACAGGGCGCGCACACTGCCCGTCGCCATGGCCATACACGAATCCGCAGCACCGTAGTAGAGATGAATCGTGTCCCCATCCGCCCCGATGGTTTGTCCGCAGGGAAAAACCACGTTCTTCACGTCGCCGCTGCACTCGTAAGGCGCCTCGGGACCGAACATCCACGAATCCCCACGCTGCAGGCAAACTTCCGGCTTCTCCAGATCGAAGAGCGCGAGGCCCAGGCGATAGATACTCCCCGCCGCAGTCTGACGCACGCCGTGATAGATCGTAAGCCAGCCCCTCGACGTCTCAATGGGCGGCGAGCAGAGTCCGATCTTATTCGCGTCCCACCATCCTCCGCGGCGCGCTTCCAAAATGACTTTATGATTGCCCCAATAGTGCAGGTCGGGCGAATACGAGATCCACATGTGCGCGCCCGAAGGTGTCACAGGACGAT
Organism: uncultured Occallatibacter sp.; assembly: GCA_964585715.1. Classification (GTDB taxonomy): domain Bacteria; phylum Acidobacteriota; class Terriglobia; order Terriglobales; family Acidobacteriaceae; genus Telmatobacter. The sequence continues at coordinate 14,866 of CAZPEZ010000013.1, read as the reverse complement.
GGATCATGGCCCAGTAACCATTGATGCGTCGCGGCAGCAGCGCTGCATCCTTGTCCTCAGGCTGCATGATGACCCCGAAGCGCTCGAAGGTCCGGAAGTCCCGCGTCAATGCAAGCGAGACGCCGGGGCCGCCGCGCGCGAACGAGGTGTAAGCGATCGCATATTGGTCCAGCTCAGGAACGAACGTGATGCGCGGATCTTCGATGCCCCAGATTTCTTCAGGAAACTCCCGCGGATTGCCCATCAGCGTCGGCTCCGGATCGACACGCCATCCGTCGATGCCATTCTCTGAGCGCGCTGCGCAAAGATGCGACAGGCCGGTGCGATCTTCCACGCGGCACAGCAGCAATGTATCTCCGTCAGACAACCGCACAGCTCCTGCGTTGAAGACGCTGTTGATCGGATAAGGCCAGCTGTCCCGGCTCAGGATCGGGTTGCCGGAGTGGCGGGTAAACAGGGGCAAATCCGTACAGGCATCCGGCTTCACGCGCGCCTGTGCCTTGAACTCCGACTCTAAAGCTGCGGGGAATTGTGCTTTCAAAGATAGACACTCATTTCCTGTTGAAGTTCGTGTATGTTTGTCGCCGTCTCTCCTCGCATGACAAGAAGAGCCATCAGGAAGGAAAGCGTCGATTCCGCTCCCTGATTTTCATTCACCCGGTCCGGATGTAATCCATCCCGGCACCCGCCCGTCGCCGCATCGTAGAGAGGAACGTGCAGGTCGTTCTTGCCAAGGAACCAGTGGAAGATGCGCTGCGCTTCCTCCAGCCAGCGCGCCTCGCGCGTGAGGCGATAGGTTTCAATGCACGCGCAAATGGTCGCGCAAGCTTCAACGGGCTGCTGGTCGAAACGGGCTCTCTCCTGACCTTCGGCGAAGAATCCATTCGAGCCGATGGGCACAAAGACTTCCTCGTCGCCGTGATGCTGTGCGGCAACAAGCCACTTCAGAGACTCTATTCCCGTCGTGACCATTCTGCGGTTTCCGCTGCGCCATCCAGCCAGAATGAGTGCTTGCGACAACCGCGCATTCGAATAAGCAAGGCTCTTCTCAAACCATTGCCACGTCCCCGTACGGCTCTGCTCGTAAATCTTCAGCAGCCGGTTCGCCAGCGTGTTCCGTGCACCCTGTACCGCGCGGTCGTCGGGAAACCAGTCGAGATAGGCCTGCATGCCAAGGATGCTGAAAGCCCACGCGCGGGGACTGGTAAACGTCAGCGCAGCCGGCATGGCCGCTTCGAACAGCCTGCCCGCCGCTCCCCGCAAACCCGCATCCCGCGAGTGGCCCAATACGGTGCCCAAGCCCCAAAGGGCGCGGCCATGACTGTCTTCCGACCCGACGTCTTCCAGCCACCTCCGGTCGTAGCCGAGAAAGTTCCGGAACCGTCCGGTGTCAGAGTGAAATGCCAGCCACAGAAATGCCAGATAGCGGTTCGAGAGCTTTGCGTAATCCACACTCCCGTAAAGCGTCGCCTCATTCAAAGCATTCGACACGATCAGCGCCCGGGCGTTGTCATCGGTGGTGTACCCCTCGCGCGTATTGGGCACCGAGAAGATGGCGTGCTGCAACATGCCGGTGTCATCGGTCATGTTCAGCAGGTGCGCGGCATTCAGCTCCGGCAATTCGTTTTGCTCGCGCAGCGCCAGTTCGTCCTGCTGCGCGGGTCTCGGCCTCAGATTGCGCTCGAAACGCGCTCGCTGAAAGCTCGCCATATACGCGCGCGCCGTCTTCGGCCATGTCGTCTCGCGCGAGTAGAGATAGGCGCGCTTGCGCATCGCGTGGCGCTCTGCATCGTTCTCCAGCAGTCGCAGCACCGCATCCGCAATCGAGTTGGGGTCGTCGAAGGGAACAATCACGCCTCGCTCCTGCGCCAGCAGCTCCTTCGCGTGCCAATACGGCGTCGAAATGATGGCTTTGCCGGCGCCGAGCGCGATAGCCAGCGTGCCCGAAACAACCTGCGCCTCGTGCCGGTACGGCGTGATGTAAATATCCGCTGCACCCACGTGCTCGATCAGCTCCTCCGCATCCACAAAGCGGTTGTTGAAGATCAGCTGTCCGGAAACGCCGAGCTCTTCTGCCAACGCTTGTAGCCCCTCGCGATACCGCTCCCCCTCCCGCCGCCGGATGTGCGGATGGGTGACGCCGGAGACGATATACACCACGTTCGGATGCCGTGCCAGAATCGCGGGCAGCGCGCGAATCACATTCTCAATGCCCTTGTTGGGAGACAGCAGTCCGAAAGTCAACAGCACCGATTTCCCCTCGGTGCCAAACCGGTCTTTGAAATAGTTAGGGTCCATGAAGTGCATCTCCGGCACTCCATGCGGAATCAGATCGATCTTCTCCTCTGGAACCGCATACACATCGCGCAACAACTGGGCGGCCAGCTCGCTCATCACCACCAGCCGATCGGACAGCGTCGCGATCTCTTCAAGCACTGCGCGCTGCTGTGCATCCGGTTCGCGCAACACGGTGTGCAGCGTGGTCACCAGGGGCATCTTCAGTTTGCGCAGCAGTTTGAGAATGTAGTTGCCAGCGCTCCCGCCATAGATGCCGTATTCATGCTGCAGACACACCAGATCGTTGCCGTTGAAGTTGAGAAAATCGGCCGCACGCTCATACGACGAGGGCTCCTCCTGTTGCAATTCCAGACGGACTTGCTCGGGGTAGTCGTAGTGCGCCTGCGGATCGTTCACGGGGATCGCAAACAGACGCTCTTGCCCATACTCGGCCGCCAGCGCCGTACAAAGGTCGGTGGTAAACGTCGCAATACCGCATTCGCGCGGGAGATAGTTTCCGACAAACGCGATCCGCGTGGGCAAAGGAACGGGCGAAGCCTTCCATCCGATCGAAGGCAACAGTGCCGAGGTATGACCTTCACCCGGTTTTTCCAAATGCGGGTCCGAATGCGTGATTTCCTGGGTGTCCATTGATTCCTGCTTTCATTCGAGCCCGCCGCCCAGAGAAGAGACACGTGGCCCAGGCGTGGGCCGTCGAACTACCACTGAATTGAGGTCGCACGATGCCCGTGTCAGATATCGGTCGGGCAATCCAGAGAGGTCTGTTCCTGAACCTGCCGAGGCTGCAGCGAGACGGTTGCGACATAGAGACCGAGGTACACGGCCACCTGCACCGAATTGAGTTCGGCGGCATTGAACCGCCGCGCGATTCCTTTGAGCGCACGACTCAGCGCGTTGGCAGTCGCGCCGGCGCGGGAACTGCCAAAGCCCCAACGGGCGCAGGCATCCGGAATCCACATGAAGTGCCATCCGGCCTGGCGGATCATGGTATCGAACACCAACGCAGGAAGATCCTCGACCCGGGACCAGTCGCTGCCCACGGGCTCCCGCAGCGGATCCAGACGGTTGGGAAGCACACAGCCGTTGCGCAGAAAAATCGAATGCAGCTTCAAGCTTGCCCGCGTTTTGCCCCAGCCACCAGGACTGGTTTCAAACCAGTCGAAGCAGCCTGCCCTGACGATTCCTGCGCCGCCGGTACCGCTTCCGCTCGCACCAATTCCTCACTCGAGAAACCGGTCGCATCGGCCACACTTGGCACTGGGTGCAGAACTCTCCCATTGCGATCGTGAACAGAAAGGTGATTCTTGACATCGCTCTTTTTGAATGGACTCATGGCAACTCCAGAGAAGACCGGTTATGTACTTGAACGGTGCTCGTCCGAAGCGAAGCCTGGATTGCCAAAGGCGAGAGGGAGAAACGAACTACAAGTCCGAGCATACGCTCGAATCCACCCTCGTGCTGTCTAATATTGAACACGCTGACTCGAAAGCTACTTACCTGCCATCGGCATCCGCAGGCCTTACGTTACGTTCGTCCACCACTCCGACGAATCGGCCCTCGGGTTCCGAATCGGCACCACTTCGCCGATCACAGGCGTGATCAGCTCCGGACGCAGCTCTCCGGCAATCGACGTAATCGTCCGCAGAGGCGCGTCCCAGTCATGGTTTGAAATACAAAACTTAGAATTGTGCACCGGGAACACCAGCGCTGCCTGCAGATCATGCGCAGCCTGCAACGTCTCGTCCGGCATCATGTGAATGTACTTCCACGCCCTGTCGTATTGGCCATTCTCCAGAATCGCCAGATCGAATCCGCCAAACTGCTTTCCAATCTCCTTGAAGTGCGGCCCATACCCGCTGTCGCCGCCCAGATAGATCCGGCGACCACTCGGCGTCTCCAGCGCATACGAGACCCACAAAGTCGCATTGCGCCGCAGTGTTCTTCCCGAAAAATGGCGCGCCGGCAAAACGTGCACAACGAACCCGCCCCCGAGATCGAACTTATCGTCCCAATCGCCTTCGTCAATCGCGCTGCTCGCGTAACCCCATCGCTCCAGATGCGCACCCACACCGAGTCCACAGATCACTCTCTTCACGCGTGGATGCATCTTCGTCACCGTGTCGTAGTCGAGGTGATCCCAGTGATCGTGCGTGAGAAAGAGAACGTCGATGTCCGGCAGATCGGCAACCGTATAAGGATCGGTCCCCTCAAAGGCCTTCGTCGTGAACGACACAGGTGACGCTCTGCCACTCAGCACCGGGTCCACCAGAATCCGCTTGCCCTCCACCTGCAAAAAATACGAGGAGTGGCCAAACCACACCAGCACACTCTCCTCCGGCTTCAGCCCCCGCAAATCGCGCCGCACCGACGGAATTGGACCCTGGGGCTTGAGCCTCTTGTTACGGTTAAAGACATACTTCGCCATCGTCCCCAGGCTCCCCGAGTCCCCCGTCATCATGGGTGTCTGGAGCTGATTCTGAAACTGCCCATTGCGAAAATTCGGCGACCTCTGAATCCGTTCAAGCCGCGCATCCGCTGGCATACCACCAAACTGCGCCTGCTTCAGGAAGGCCCAAATGGCTCCGCCTAGCAGTCCCACCGCGGAAGCGATGACACCAGCCCCCGACACCAGAAATGAACGTCGATCCAAAGATTCCCCCAACACTGCCTGCAGAAAACATCTCTCCTTTGAAGATATGCCCGCCAGCCCCAAAAGATTCTTGTCTTCGAGTTCGCCACCCTCCCCAAATCAGCTGCTGTCATCCGAGCGAAGCGCAGCGGAGTCGAAGGACCTGCTGCTGTTCTTCGCGAAGTCGAAGGGGACCGCTTCTCGGGATCCACCAATCCGCACGATCCTGGGTGCCCCAGGGTCCTCGGGGTGCCAACGCGCAGGTTCTTTTCAGCCAAAGCGCCCCAGGGGGCGCAAGGAGAATAGCCCAGGCCGGGGCCCCCACGGACAGGTGGGGTCCCCAGCGATCGGTCTTCGTCGCTGGGGTGGGGATGGGTCTTCGTCCGCGGGGTGGAGGGTGAAACCATGGGACCGCAACCCCGCCAAACCCCGGCCGCCCCGTAGGGCGCGGCAGGAAATACAGCCCCGACTCTCAACTCGCCTCAATCCGTGGACAAATCTCCGAAACTACGAACGCCCCCTTCCCATAGTCATTCGAGTGGAGTATTCTGCCTTTGCATAGACATTCGAGTGGAGAGATCGCATGATCATGAAGAGACCCCACGAGGCTGGTGACATTCTCCAAGGCACCCTGGATATGTTGATCCTGCGTACCCTGGTCATGGGACCAGCCCACGGACACACGATTACGCAAGCCATCGAACGAACGTCCGAGAACGTACTCGAGGTCGAACAGGGTTCGCTCTACCCAGCACTCCATCGGCTTGAGGACCGTGGATGGGTTTCTTCAGCGTGGGGCGTAAGCGAAAACAACCGGAAGGCGAAGTTCTACCGGCTCACCAACCAAGGCCGAAAAGAACTGAACGCCGCTACAGGCCGGTGGCGAAAGATGACGCGCGCCATCGGCCTCATTCTCGGGGAATCGTTCGATTGATCGGAGGAATAGGTAAATGAGCTTGCAGCGTTTTACCGATCGAACCAAGAAAGATCAGGATTTTGCCGAAGAAATCGAATCGCACCTCGCCCATGAACAGGACGCCAGCATGGCCCGCGGCCTCTCCCCGCAGGAAGCCCGCCGGCAGGCCCATCTGCGCTTCGGCAATCCGCGCACTGTTCGTGAGCAAGAATGGCGTTACCGTTCCTTCCCTTGGTTTGAAGATCTGAAGCGAGACGTGTCCTTCGCGTTCCGCGCCCTCAGAAAGACCCCGGGATTTGCGGTCATTTGCGTTCTGGTCATTGCTGTCGGCATCGGCGTCAACACCGCTGTCTTCTCCGTAATCGATACCGTCTTGCTCCGGCCCCTCACCTATCCCGATCCAGAGGCGCTTGTCCAGTTGATGAATACCAGCCCCCGCGGATCATTCCCCGGTGCAAACATTCCCAAGTTCAACATCTGGCGTCAGCAGCCCGGAATCTTTCAAAGGGTTGCCGCGTACGATTTCGGCGGCGCTGGACTCAATCTCACCGGCGGCGACCATCCCCAACAGGTCGAGGGCGTTCACGTATCCGCGGACTACTTCGCCATGCTCGGTGCTCCTGTGATCGCCGGGCGCACGTTCACTGCCGCGGAAGATAGCCCGCATGGTGGCCACGTCACGGTGTTGAGCTACAGCCTGTGGAAGAGCCGCTATGCCGCGAACCCCCATATCGTCGGCACCACCATCCCGATCGATGGGCAGCCCTACATCGTCGTAGGCGTCATCGGCCGGAGCTTTGTCACCGACACGCCTGCTGATCTGTGGGTGCCATTCCAATTCGATCTCAACTCCCAGGATATGGCGCACTTTTTCACCGTTGCTGCGCGCCTCAAGCCCGGCGTCACTGTCGCGCAGGCCAAAGCTCAGTTGCGCCTCGCGGCCGATCAGTATCGCCGTATCTATGGAGTCAATTCACTTCCGCCAGACGCTGGATTCAGCGTTCTCTCGCTCGTGCAATCGAAGATCGGTGATATTGGCCCCTCGCTCCTTGTGCTCCTGGGAGCCGTCGGTTTCGTCCTTTTGATCGCGTGCGCAAACGTCGCCAACCTGCTGCTTGCACGCGCCACAGCACGGAAACGCGAGTTCGCCACACGCGCGGCGCTTGGCGCTGGACGCGGGCAGATCATTCGCCAACTCCTGATCGAGAGTTTGGTCTTGTCGCTCTCCGGCGGATTTCTGGGCCTCCTCCTCGGGTTCGGCGGTGTCCGTCTCCTGCTCCGAATCAACCCGGGCAATATTCCCCGCATCGGTGAAGACGGCTCGGCCGTGGCCCTCGACCTCAATATCCTCCTGTTTACCTTGGGCATCTCCTTGCTCACCGGAATCGCTTTCGGCCTCATCCCCGCCATCAGTGCATCGCGGCCCGATCTCGCCACAGCGTTGAATGAAAACGGTGCTCATTCCGGTGTCGGCGTTCGCAGCGGCAAGCTCCGCTCAGTCCTCGTAGTCAGCGAGATGGCTCTCAGCGTGGTACTCGTCATTGGAGCAACACTGCTCATTCGCACCTTCCTCAATCTCCAATCTGTCGACCCCGGCTTTGCCACCCACAAGGTCATCAGCATGGCAATGTCGGTCAGCGGCGACCGGTTCCAAAAGACCGCTCCCGTCGACCAGGTCATTCAGGACGGCACCGATCGTCTCCGTGCCATTCCCGGAGTGGTCGACATCGGCGTCACCAACTGCTTGCCGATGGCAAGTGGATTCGGCATGGTCTTCGACATCGTCGGACGCCCCAAAGACAATGGCCCATTCACCGGTGGAGCAGCCTTCTATTCGATTTCCCCGGGCTACTTCAATGCCTTCAATATCCCCTTGATCCGTGGCCGTCTGTTTACCCGACAGGATGACGCCACAGCGCCCAGTGTCGTCCTCGTCAATCAGGCGATGGCACGCCAGTTCTGGCCCAAAAGCGATCCGCTCAAAGATCGCATGGTCATTGGCCCCGGAGCCGGACCGGCCTTTGCAGAAGGCCCCCGCAACATCATCGGCATCGTCGGCGACACCCACGATGGCGGACCCAATCGCGAACCTTTTCCGATCATGTATATCCCGCTCGCTCAGATGCCCGATCTCGAAACCGCCCTGAACTCGCGCGTCGCTCCGCTTTGGTGGATCGTGCGCAGCCAGGTGGATCCTCGAACGCTTGTTACGCCCATCACCGTGGCCTTGCGCGATGCCAGCGGCGGTCTGCCCGTCGCGCACATACGCACCATGGACGAAATCGAAGCGCGCAATATCGCCCGCCAGCGCTTCAACATGCTGTCGCTGACCATCTTCGGATCGGCAGGCTTGCTCATGGCCGCGATTGGCATCTTTGGCGTGACGTCCTACTCCGTGCAGCAGCGCACGCAGGAACTCGGCATTCGCATGGCGCTGGGAGCGCAGGCTTCCAATCTGCGCAACATGGTCCTTCGTCAGGGAATGATGCTCTCATTCATCGGCGTGCTCATCGGTTGCGGAGGCGCTTTCTGGCTGACCCACTTCCTTGCCAGTTTCCTCTTCGGCGTGAAGCCCTTTGATGCTGTATCGTTCGCCGCTACCCCGCTGTTGCTGAGTGTCGTCGCCCTCGCCTCGATCTGGACGCCCGCCATGAGGGCTACGCGCGTGGACCCGATGACCGCACTGCGGATCGAATGAGCAGAATCAACCAGGACCCGGAGCAGACCTTGTCATCCTGCGCGAAGTCGAAGGGCCTGTGGTTGTCTTTCGACACCTCATCCGCACGAAAATGGGTGCCCCATGTCTCCCGGTTTTGGAGAGCCATTTACCGTCCGGAACAGATGGGGCCGGACTCCGGCGCTTTCCGCTTTTGGAAACGCCTGACCTTTAACAGACTTGATTCCCGTTCAGGATTTCGCCCCCACTCTTCCACAAACGGACCGTCTCGTGCTCGCAGCGATCGCGCGAAGATGGGGCATGGCTCTCCTCACCGATTTCGAGAATCTTGTCGATGAATTCGCCAGCCGCCTGGATTCTCTCCAACTGGACGGCGATGAGCAGGAGGAATATAGCGCGATCCTCAACCGGCTCGAGAATCAGGTTGACCGTGAAAGGCCCAACTACCAAATCGTGGTCGAGTGCGCCAGGTATCTCGCGCGGTTTCGCCGCGCTGGCTCAAAGTCCAACGCGGCATAAGAGCTGTGCCGCGCGCCGAGCCTCTGCAGCTCAGAGATCCACCTCAAATATCCTTGTTCAGCGCGGACGTGATCATAGCGTCCGCGACCTTCGGAGGACTCACCTCGTAGGTGCCTGCCGCGATCTGGGCTTGGATGGATTCCACCTTGTCCATCCGAACTTCAGGCTGCTCCATGGCCTTCGCCACCAGGCTGGAGATTTGGCTGAGGTTGGCTGTATCGGCAGAGAGCTGTTCCGCTCCGGAGGCAGAAGTGCTGGCGCGATCCCTCGCAGCTGTCGAAGCAACGGAGTTGATCTGGGACGAAAGGTTCAGGTCGATGGGGAGCGTCATGATGTTTTTTCCTCGCCCGGTTTATCGGCACATCGAGTAGAAGAGGATCGGCCTTTCAGTCTTTCAGCCCTTGTTGCACAGACCCGAAGTACGCGCAAACTGGGTACCAGGTAACCACTGACTAGGTTACCAGATGGGCGGAATCGAGCGGTCCGCCCCAAATCCAGAACTGGAACTGGTCCGTGCTGTTCCCTAGTCCCTCAGTCCCCGGTCCCTAACTTTTCCAGCAGCCCATCGAAGTCCGCCAGGCTGGCGTACTCGATGATCACTTTGCCGCGTCCGCGATTGTCCTCCACATGGACCTTCAGGCCTAGCGCGCGCTGTAGTTGCTCCTCGACTTCCTTCACATTGGGATCGACGGGCAGCTCCTCCTTCGCCGGCCCCCTCTTTCCCTCCGGAAACAGGATCCCCTGCACCAGGATCTCCGTCTGGCGAACGGAAAGCGAATGTGCGCACACCCGCTTCACCGCCTGCTCAATCCCCGGGTGATGCTGCAACCCCAGCAGCGCCTTGGCGTGCCCGAAACTCAGCTCACCCGACTCCACACGGTTCTGCACGTCCATTGGTAACTTCAACAAACGAATGAAGTTACCAATCGTCGTGCGATCCTTCCCTGTCCGCAGTGAGATCTGGTCCTGGGTCATGTGAAACTCCTTGCCCAGCCGCTCGAAGGCCCGCGCCTGCTCCATGGGATTGAGGTCCGCCCGCTGCAGGTTCTCGACGATAGTGATCTCCATCGCCTGCTCGTCCGACACCTGCCGCAAAATCGCCGGAATCGTCTTCTTCCCCGCCAGTTGCGATGCCCGCCAGCGCCGCTCGCCGGCAATGAGCTGGAAGCGCCCCGTCGCCTGTGGACGCACCAGGATGGGCTGCACCACCCCATTCGCGGTGATCGATGCCGCCAGTTCTGCTAGCCCCTCCTCGTTCATCCTCGATCGCGTCTGGTACGGGTTCGGGTCGAGCAGCTCGAGCGCAATTTCGCGCGGCCTCCCAGCTTCACTCTCGGTGGAATTAGTGGCCGGGGTGGGACCGGAAGCCGCGGGAGGTTGCACCCGCGGCAGCAGTGAGTCGAGCCCCTTGCCGAGAGCTCGTCGTTTCGGATCGGTTGCCATTGTTGTCATCAAAATACGCCTCATTCCCGGCAAAATCTGGCCGGTATTACTGAATTCTTTAGGGGAGATCGACAGCGCCTATCGTCTGTCAGGAATATGGCCAGAATCGAACTTCGGCCTTGGGAGCATTGGCGACGGCCGCTTTGCGCTCGAGGCTTCGTGGGCTCTCGATGTTGTTGCGCGCCAGAAATTCGCCAGTCAGCTCGAAATAGGCCTCGGTCCCCTTTGATCGTGCGTCGTACAGCGCCACGGGTTTGCCGTGACTCGGTGCCTCCGCCAGTCGGATATTGCGCGGGATCACGGTTTGGAAGAGCTTATCTTGGAAGTAGTCGCGCAGAGTCTCGGTCACCTGCTGCGCCAGATTGGTGCGGTCGTCGTACATGGTGAGGAGGACACCCTCGATCGAAACGTCGGGATTGAAAGCCGCGCGCACACGCTCCAGGGTCGAAACCAATTCGGAGATGCCTTCGAGAGCGAAGTATTCGGCCTGCATGGGCACAATGAGCGAATCGGAAGCAACTAAAACATTTAAAGTCAACAAGTCAAGGGCAGGTGGACAGTCCAGAATCACGAGATCGTGATTGTCGCGGATGGGCTTGAGTGCTTCCCGCAGCCGGGTTTCGCGGCCCTCGACGCCGGTCAGTTCAACGTTGGCGCCGGTGAGATTCTTCGAGCCGGGAAGGAGCCACAGATTCTGGATGTCGGTGGGCAGAATGACTTGTTCTGCCAGGGAGTTGCCGACGAGGACATCATAGATGGAATGGCGGTTGTCGTCACGGGGAACGCCGAGTCCCGAACTGGCATTCGCTTGCGGGTCGCAGTCGACCAGAAGGACGCTCAGACCCTCGATCGCCAGGCACGCGGCAAGATTAATTGCGGTCGTAGTCTTACCAACTCCGCCTTTCTGATTGACTACACCGAGAACCTTGCCCATGGCATTTCAGATTAAAATGCGCGCGCCGTTAGGAGTGTGCGCGTAAGGCTGTGGAGAACGCGGGGCAGTTGTGGAAAGCGCTCGGAGGGCTAAGACCGAACTGCGGTAACCCTCTGTGAGCCATGGAGTTGAGAGGGATATGAAAGGACGGAGAATCGGGGAGTTATCAACAGACCGGGGCGAAAAAATTTCTGAAACTCGGCTAGCCGTCGAGGCAATCGCTTCACGTGGCACGCTGAATTTCGTCGGCTCTGGCGAAGATGGTTCGGCATGGAGGGCCAGGTATCAGGGCGCGTGCGAGGCCAGAAATCGTTCCATGAGAGGCTTGGCGGCGGGATGAACTGCCAGAATGTTCCACGTGGAACATTCGTGACGCTTGCTACCAAGTTGGATGGCAGCGCAATGGATTGACGGTATACGTGATCGGCTTAGAAGGCGGAAGTACTTGAGGATAATTTGAAGCAAATTGTTCCACGTGGAACATTTTCCTCTTTCTTCGCCTTTTCGCTTTTGGTTGGCCGAGTTGGGATACGCCGGTCAGCAGGTTGGGGTCTCCGGAATGTTCCACGTGGAGCGTTTGTGATGCTTCTACCGATCCTGGCTCAGGTTGCGAAGAATTAGGCCTAGTTGTGCTGGACGAGGGCGCGTTCGCGCGTTGAACCTGGAGTAGGACGGTCCAAGAATGTTCCACGTGGAACATTCTTTGGACCCCTCACGGCGCCTCAGGCACCCTCGGGCTATAATTCGGTCCCGGAATCGGTCTGGGGGTAAGCAGGATGGAGTTTCCGAATGCATTTGTGGGACATGCGTCATTGCCAACGATGGAGGAAGTGGATACAGCGCTGGGACCGTCTGCGCCGCTCTGGCGTGAGTTCGTCGAGTGGGCCCACCAGCACGGGGCTGCCGGCGAAGAGTGGAAGTGCACGTCGCCGAAGCATGGCTGGTCGCTGCGGCTGCAACAGAAGAAGCGCAACATCGTTTACATGAGCCCCTGCACAGGCTGTATTCGTGTGGCCTTTGTCCTGAGTGACCGGGCAGTGGAGGCGGCGCGAACGGCTCGGCTGGCGAAGCAGGTTCTCGAAGAGTTGGAACATGCGCCGCGCTACTCGGAGGGGACGGGTCTGCGGCTCATGGTACGAAAACATGGCGATCTGGCGGCGATTGAGACCCTGGCGACGATCAAGATGGCACATTGAGGCGGTGGGCGAGGGCGAGGATGCGCTGGTCGCTGCCGGCAAGTGCGATCGGCTCGGACCAAGAAAAATGCGGGCCCGGGATGGATCCGATGCTGGATTTGAGTGTGGTGAGCTCGGCGCGGGTGGTGAGGGGGGCGAGCCAGCCGTTGGGAGCGACGAGGCGAGCGGCGGACTGGACAGCCTGGTCCATGTGGTCGACGGCGCGGAGGGTGACGCAGTCGAATTTGGCGGCCAGGGTTTCGGCGCGACCGGAGTGGACTCGGGCTGTGGGGCCGGTGACACGGATGGCTTCCTGAAGGAATGCGGCTTTTTTGTTCTGGGATTCGGCGAGGGTGACGGCGATTTCGTGGCGGCAGACGGCAATGGGAATGCCGGGGAAGCCAGCTCCGGAGCCGTAGTCGAGGAGGGTGGCGATGCCGGCGGGGAGCGCCTGGGCGCAGGCGATGGATTCGACGAAGTGGCGCTGGAGGATGGCGTCGGGATCGCGGACGGCAGTGAGGTTGGTGCGGGCATTCCAGCGAAGGAGAAGCGATAAGTAGAATGTAAGTTGTTTATTTTGTTCTATTTGAAGCGAAGTTAGACCGGCCAAAGCGAGCAGCCAGTCCAAGGCTTCGGCGGGATTGGCTTCGGCGGGACGATCGATCACGGCTGGGGGCGACCCTCCTTGGGATTCTTCTACATCATGCACCCGTGAGGGGCAATTAACCAGACGGTACCCCCTGGGGCGAAAGGAAGGTGAGACGACCCCTTGGGGGGTAGGGTCTGCACTGGCCCTGACCGGGCGAACGTCTGGCCGATTGAACCCGGGAATGCAATCTCTCTTGCCCGTTTCTTCATGATGCGCCCAAAGGGGAAAATCCCTCGCAATGGTCTCATCCCACCCCACAGGGATGAGGCGGCGGTTCCTGCCGCGCCCTACGGGGCGGCGGGGATTTGGTGGGTCGGGTTCCCAGGACTGCACTTCGTTTGCCCTGGGCTATTTTCCTTCGGCCCCTTCGGGGCCTTCCTGGGTCTCGGCTCTGCGATAGAGCGAACCATCTAGCGAATGGGACAAGGCGTTGAGCGTGGAGGGCAGGGGTATGTTGCTTCCCGGGTCCCCAGCGGCGAGGGACCCGGGGCGCCCAGCATCTCGAAGGTACGACGTTCGACAGCGCTATCTCAAGGACGAGAGTGTCGATCTCGTCTATCTCGATCCGCCTTTCAATTCGCGCCAGGACTACAACGTTTTGTTTGCCGAGAAGCCGATCCCGAAGGCTGCCGGCCTACATGCCAGAACGTGCTCGCACCGCGGGCTAGAGAATGTTCACCGCTCGCGCCGCCAAGAGAGCTACAGTCGCGAACGAGATGAGCGCCTGAATCATCATCAGGATTTTGGCCCAGGACGACAGGACCGGAGAGTCCGTGGGCGAGAAGGCAGTGCTGGTGTTGAAAGCAAGAAACAGGTAATCCACGAAGCCCGGACTCCAGCTCTCCTCGCCCATCTCACGTTTTGCCTGGCTATTGAGCGTCATCTGCGGAAACAGAAACGCACCATCGGCGTGGATGCCGCGCAACTCGCGCGCACGGGGACCGCCCGCATCAAGGCGCCAATACCATGAAGCGAAGACCAGGATGTTCGTGATCCACAAGGCGGATGCCGAGCGCAACAGGTCCTGCGGCGATTCCTTATGGAAAGGTAGCGCCACGAGGAGCAGGCCAAGTGACCAGATCATGTCGACGGTCACGATGGAGGTCAACACATACCCCAGAACTTTATTGAGACGATCCATTCCTCGTTGCCGCGCCCATGCCGTAGGAATCAACAACACCCCAACGATCGCGAGGAGCAGCCAATCGGGACCGACCGATAGGGATTCCGGCAGGGCCAGGCGCAATCCGCCTACCGCGAGGAGGGCGAGCATTGCAGGCCAACGTGGTTCTGAACGGGTGGGCGCATTCGTCATGTCTGTTTCCATCGTGCATCGCCAGCTCGACATCCTAGCGGTAGAACGCGGTGCGACGCGCAGAGGGTATATGCAGTTCGCCGCCGACCTCGAAGCCAGAATATACGAAGCACTTTTCAGTGGATCTCGAATCGCAGCGGCGGACCGCTCGTCCAAGTCCGGAGTTCAGAGCGGATTGTTTGAATGCTAAGTCGAGGAGGAGCGCGAGGGTGTTACAAAGGCTGAACTCAGCTGTGCGCTGATTCAGAGAACTACCCACGGAGGCTCCTCGAGACTTTATGTACTACATCGGACTTGATGTTCACAAGAAG
>CAZPEZ010000012.1:0-72138 GCA_964585715.1 uncultured Occallatibacter sp. | reverse complement strand
ACTTCGCCCTCCGGCAACAGCCGCATTCCATACACAAGAGTCAAATTCGCCATGTTCGTCATCTTTACATAAGTGGAGCCCTCAGCTGCATAGACGTGTCGGCTTGTGGGAATCCCGTACGAATCTGCGCCTGGCACGCGCCGAGTCGAGCGCAGGAGCCATTGCGGGGTCCCCACAGACAGGTCTTGGTCGGTGGGGTGGAGTCTACAATCGACACAGGAAATTGCATGACAGAGACTCGTGACACCGTCATTCTTGGTTCCGGCTGTGCCGGACTCACCGCCGCCATCTACACCGCGCGCGCCGGACTCAACCCCATCGTCCTCGAAGGCCATGAGCCGGGAGGCCAGCTCTCCATTACCTCGCTCGTCGAGAACTTCCCCGGCTGGCCTGACGGCATCCAGGGCCCTGAACTCATCGACAACATGAAAAAGCAGGCCGCACGCTTCGGCGCGACATTCCAGCTGGCGCACCTGAACTCGATCGACCTCAAATCACACCCATACAAGCTCAACACCTCGGCCGGCGAGGTTGTCACGCGTACCCTGATCGTCGCCTCAGGCGCCAGCGCGCGCTGGCTCGGCATCCCCAGCGAACAGGCTCTGATCGGCCACGGCGTTTCCAGCTGTGCCACCTGCGACGGCTTCTTCTTCCGCGGCAAACCCATCGCCGTGGTCGGCGGCGGCGACTCGGCCATGGAGGAAGCGCTCTTCCTCACGCGCTTCGCCACCAAAGTCACGCTGCTCCATCGCCGCGATGCCTTCCGCGCTTCCAAAATCATGCTCGAGCGCGCCATCGCTCACCCCAACATCGAGCTGCGCACCAACACCGTGGTCGAAGAGGTGCTTGGTGTCGAAGAAAAAGAAGTCAAAGGCCTGCGCCTGCGCGATGTCACCAACGGCGCCAAGAGCAACCTCGATGTCGAAGGACTCTTCCTCGGCATCGGCCACGAGCCCAACGCAAAGATGTTCCAGGGTCAGATCGATCTCGACGACGAGGGCTACATCAAGACCCGCAACAACGTGCTCACCACCCTCAACGATGTCGAGGTGCCCGGCGTCTACGCCTGCGGCGACGTGCAGGACCGCCGCTACCGCCAGGCCATCACCGCCGCCGGTTCGGGCTGCATGGCCGCACTCGAAGCCGAAAAGTACCTCGAAGAGCACGGCCACTGAGCATTGCATGCAGCGGACCATTGCATGGGTGCCCCATTCTCCCGGTTTTGGAGACATGGGAAACCACGAAGCATCAGGGCTATGGATCGAGCCGCACGCACATGGGTGCCCCATGACCCGGTATTGGAACATGGGAAGGCACGAAAGCGTCAGAGCAAAGCTTCCATCCGCACGGCAAATATGAGATGACGACGCTCCAAGAAAATCTCACCAAGCTCGAAGACGCCATCGCAGCCGCCTGTAGCCGCGCAGGCCGTTCCCGCTCCGAGGTTGAGTTGATGGCCGTCTCAAAGACGTATCCGGCCTCGACCATCGCCGAAGCTGCCAGTCTCGGGCTCACGCTCTTCGGCGAAAACCGTGTGCAGGAGTTCGCTGCCAAAGCAGTCGACCTCGCCGCTCTGCGCTCCGCAGGAAGCGTCGCTGCCCCCGAAGCATGCATCCGCGTTCACCTCATCGGCCACCTTCAGTCGAATAAGGCTGCACGTGCCGAAGAGATCTTCGACGCCATCGATTCTGTCGACTCGCTCCGCCTGGCAGAGCGCCTGAACGACTGCGCCTGCAGATCCGTGAAGCGCCTTCCCGTTCTCCTCGAAACTAAGCTCAGCCCCGAAGAAACTAAGTCTGGCCTCGATCCCACCTCCGTCGAAGCCGCGCAGATTCTAGAACGCATCCCCGATCTAGGCCATCTCGAACTCCAGGGCCTCATGACCATTGCGCCCTGGGGCGTCGCCGAAGAAGTCACCCGCGCCTGTTTCCGCGACCTTCGTACTTGGCGCGATCGCTGGGCCGCTGCACATCCCCGCCTCAACCTGGGCGTACTCTCCATGGGCATGAGCGGTGACTTTGCCATTGCGATTGAAGAAGGCGCCACGCGCATCCGCATCGGCACCGCGCTCTTCGGCAAGCGCGCCCCCTATGCCGGTGCGGCGGAATAGGACGTGTCGGACGCGAAGCACTGGGTGCCCCATCCTAGCCGAGGGTTTTTGTGGCTAGGGTGGGAAAGCAACGAACTTGGAGGGAGCAGCGGCCTTCAGGCCGCTGAAAACAGGCTCCGAACATGAGCAGGGCTTCAGCCCCGGGAGGCGCTAGCGATGCCATTGGCGGGACCACAAGCCTTCCTCCGCCCCGCCTCCACCGGCGTCACCCTCGCCGTTCGCGCCCAGCCGGGCGCAAAAAAGACCGCCATCGTCGGCATCTACGGCGAAGTCAAAACCGCCCAGCTCAAAATCGCGGTCCAGGCTCCGCCCATCGAAGGCCGCGCCAACCAGGCCCTCATTGCCTTCCTTTCCAAAACATTCGACCTGCCCAAGTCCTCTGTCGAGCTGATTAGCGGCGACCTCTCCCGCAGCAAAGTGTTTCTCCTGCGCGGGCTCAGGCTGGATCGCGCTCAGGCAAAGCTCGCCGAATGATCCTCCCCGGTTGCGAAGAATTTCGCTCGATTCGGGCACAATCAAACCAGCGATACAGAAAAAGATCGTCAGGGAAAGAAGGACTACCCCTACCCCCTCCGAAATCTGTGGTTTTCCACACCGATTGTGCGAAGAATATAGCGGTTCTGTGATCGCGCTCTTAGCGGCTAACTCCGCCGCTACGCGCGGAGCGCGGCGAACACCGCTAACTCCGCCCTACCGCCCGCACGCCGCCAGCGCCTCTTCCGGCTCAGGCCGCACTCGAAAATCCGCATGAGCTTCGGCATGGACGATCTTCCTGTCTTTGCCCACCACGTACGTTGCGGGCAAGGGAAGTCGCCAGCTCTTCTCGCCGTTCACGAACGGAATATTCACCAGGATCGATAGGTAGTAGGCGCGGTGATACTCGGGCACGGTATACACCAGCCCGAACTTCTCCGCCACTTCGTTATTGGTGTCCGTCAGCACCGGGAACGGAAGTCCATGCTGCCCGACCATGAAGTCCGATTGCCGCTGAATCTGCGGCCCAATCGCCACCATCACCGCGCCGTGCTCGCGAATCTGCCCGTAGAGATCGCGCCACGCCTCGAGCTCGGTCATGCAGTAAGGGCACCACCGCCCGCGAAAAAACTTGATGACCAGCGGCCCGGTTTCGATCAGCTCCGCCGACCGCACCAACTTCGCATTGGAGTCTCTCAGCGCGAACTCCGGCGCCGTCGCACCCACCGGGAGAATCCGTTCTTCGATCCCTGTTGCAAACAGCTCTTCGACCGCGCGCTCGCCCACCGCCATGCGCTCCGCCTGCACCAGCTTGCGTGTGTTGGAAGTGATCTCGTCGAGCTGATCCTGAAGGCTGCTCATGCGATCTCTTCTTCTATTCTGCCGTTACACAGCGTTCAGGATATTTGCGGGCATAGATTGGCCACGACTGCAGGAGTCCTAGCATTGGCGCCCGGGCGCAATAGGCCAAGATGAAATCGTTTTTCTCATTAGCAAAGTCTTCCGCGCCGATTTCTTCGAGCCAATCCGTGAAATCCCTTCCTCCAAGATCACCGCTCTGCAGGGCATACCTGTGAGGCTTCATAAAGTTCCACATTTGCTCAAACATTTCTGCAATTTCGGGAAGTTCCAATTCTCGCAAACCGTTCAAGGTTTCCTGTAGATCCCGTTCCTCATTTTGATTGCCAAAGTGCCACGCCAGACTATCGAGAGTCATGGTGACATCGAAGAAATGCGTTCCGGCCATCGCGCGCAGACCGCGGGGCAAACGAATCCAGGGTCTTGTAGTACCAATCGCGACCTTCCTGTTTCTCCGGAGGCAAAAGACCTTGCAGTTCTTTAGATAGAAGTCCACACAGTGCTTCATCGTCTTCGGTGGCGCGAATCGTTTCAACCGTGAGTGCCATCGCAAGTTTTACCGCCCAAACTTCTGCTTGCCGCCCAGCCCCAACCCACCCAGCCCGCCGCGCATCATGTTCCTCGCCAGGCCGCCCTTGCCCATCTGCTTGAACACCTTGCTCATCTGCGCGTACTGCCGTAGCAGCTGGTTCACGTCCTGCACCGTCGTTCCCGAGCCCGCCGCAATGCGCTTGCGCCGCGAGCCCGAGATGATCTCGTGATTGCGGCGCTCATGCGGCGTCATCGAATTGATGATCGCCTCCAGCCGCACAAACTGCTTCTCGTCCACCTGGCTTGCGGCCTGCTGCATGCCCGCGAACGGTCCCACCGAAGGCAGCATCTTGAGAATCGACTCCATCGAGCCCAGTTTTTTGATCTGCTTCAACTGGTCGCGGAAATCCTCCAGTGTGAACCCATCGCCGAGCAGCGCCTTCTTCGCAAACTCCTCGGACTTCTTTCGATCGAGCGTGGACTCGGCCTTCTCAATCAGCGAAAGCATGTCGCCCATGCCGAGAATGCGCCCGACAATGCGATCTGGATGAAACGGCTCAAACGCGTCCGGCTTTTCGCCGACGCCGATAAACTTGATCGGTTGCCCGGTGACGTGCCGAATCGACAGCGCCGCGCCGCCGCGCGCATCGCCGTCCATCTTCGTCAGCACCACGCCCGTCAGCCCAAGGCGAGAATGAAACTCCTGCGCCGAGTTCACTGCGTCCTGGCCCGTCATGGCATCGGCCACAAACAGAATCTCCTGCGGGTTGAGCAGCTTCTTCAGCCGCTCCATCTCGCCCATCAGGTCCTCGTCGATATGCAATCGGCCCGCGGTGTCCACAATCAAAGTGTCGAAGCCGAAGTTGCGCGCCTCGCGTCGCGCCTCGCTCGCTAGCCGCTCCACAAGGGCTGATCCCGGCGCCTCGCCCTTCATGTCGCCCTCATAGATTTTTGCATCGATCGACTTCGCCACCACCCTCAGCTGCTCACGCGCCGCCGGCCGGTACACGTCCACCGACACAAGAATGGGTCGATGTCCACCCTTCTTCAGCCACGCCGCCAGCTTGCCGCTCGTCGTGGTCTTGCCCGAGCCTTGCAGCCCGGCCATCAAGATCACCGTAGGCGGCTGCGAGGCAAATTTGAAGCGCGCCGTGTCGCGGCCCAGCAGTTCGATCAGCTCATCGCGTACCACCTTGATGACCTGCTCGCTCGGTGAGAGCGCTGTCAGCACTTCGGTTCCCACGGCCTTGGCACGGATGTGCTCGATCAGGTCCTTCACGACGTTCAGGTTCACATCGGCTTCCAGCAGCGCCACGCGAATCTCGCGCAACGCCTCCTGGATGTTCTCTTCGGTCAGCGTGCCCTGGCCGCGCAGGCTCTTGAATGCCCGCTGCAGTTTATCTGTCAGATTCTCAAACATATGTTCAATTCAAGTGTATCGTGCGCGCACGTTTCCGATCGGCCGCATCCCCGCTCAGTTCGCTGGTTCCACCAGATACTGTTCCAGCTTGCCATCGGGATAGGTGTACGTCGTGAGGTGCAGTTTTCTCGTCGGGTAGACAATTTCGAACGAGCGAAACGTCATTCCGCCGCGCTCTTCCTCGTTTGTCTGCTTCAACGAGAGCGGCTCTCCCAGCGGCGCGAGACTGTCGCGAAAATCGGCCACTGTCTGGTCTGAAAAATAGTCATTGAGATTCGGCGCCAGCAGGGGACGAGCGATCAGTCCTCTCTGCAGTTGGCGATAGATCGCCAGCGCCTGCCTCTCCGCGTCCGTCTCACTCCCTTCGCCCGTAATCGCCGACGCGATCAACTGCCCGATCTCTTCTGCACCACTCGCCATGTGATTCGTCAGAACCACAACCGCCGCATGATCATCCGGCAGCACGATGTTCTGCGACACAAACCCGGTCACCTCGCCGCTGTGCTCAATCTCGCGATGCCCGTTGACGTCGCGCACAAACACGCCAAGCCCGTACTGCGTGCCCTTGCCATCCTTCAGCTTCACTTCCTTAAACATCTCGTCATAGCTCTTGGACCAAAGGATCGACCGGGAGAGAATGCTCTCGTCCCACAGCGCCAGGTCGTGTGCGGTCATCGCCAGCTCGCCCGCGGCAAACATCCAGCCGTGTCCTTCCTTCGGCGCGACGCGCAACGGTCCCAGCGCCGCACGCACATAGGGTGTGGCGTCGGTCGCGGTTAGGCTGCTCTCCGTCGAATCCCACACCGACGTCATCTTCAGCGGATGAAAGATGTGCTCCTCGAGAAAATCCATCAGCTTCTCGCCGCTCACCTTCTCCACAATCAACCCGGCGATCACATAATTCGTATTCGAGTATTGCCACTTCGTGCCCGGCTCAAAGTCCAGCGGCTTCTTCGCCCACGCATCCAGAATCTGCTGTGCCGTCTCCGGCTTCATCATCGGCGTCATCAGGTAGTCTTCCGGCCAGTAGTCCTGATAGCCCGAGGTGTGCGAGAGAATCTCGCGTATGGTCACCTCGTTTCCGCGCGTCAATCCCGGCACATACTTGCCCACCGCATCGTCGAGGCTCAGCTTGCCCTGCTCCTGCAACAGCAGAATCGCCGCAGCTGTAAACTGCTTCGAGATCGACCCGATCGAGTAGCGCATCTCAGGCGTAGCCAGTGCAGGCGGATCGATATGTGCGAGGCCGTAGGCATGCGTGTAGACCAGCTTGCCTCCCTCGACCACAGCGATGCTCGACGACGGCATCAGGCGCTGCTCCATCACACTGGCAACAATGTGGCCGATCCGCACTTGCTCTGCGCCGCCGATCGCGGTCACGGTCTGGCTCCCGGGCGGAACGGCCTGCGTTCCACTCTGTGCCGAAGCGATTGCAACGGCACACCACACCGCCAGGCAGCCGACAGAATTGCGAAACTCTCTCACAGACCCTCTCCTCTCACGTCTCACGGACCAACATAGCAGGCCCAACCGTTGCTGTAGCCTTGTCGAGGGCAGGGGGAATAGCCCCGCAAGAATCGGACCGGCCTATCCGGCGGAGGCAAGCAGTGCAGAGACTTATCGAAGGACACAAGAAGTTTCTCGCCGAAGTCTTTCCCGCGCGGCGCAGCCATTACCACCTGCTCGCCGACTCGCAGGCGCCGGAGTTTCTCTTCATCACCTGCTCGGACTCTCGCATCGTCCCCGACCTCATCCTCGGCACCGAGCCAGGCGATCTCTTCATCTCCCGCTGCATCGGGAACGTCGTTCCCATCACCAACAATGACGTCGACGGCGTCACCGCCACCATCGAATACGCCGTCGAGGTGCTCAAGGTGCCGCACGTCATCGTCTGCGGCCACTCGGACTGCGGAGCACTCAAAGCAGCGCTGGACCGCAAGAATCTGGTGAATCTGCCCAAGGCCAGCCGCTGGTTACAGCACGTCGAAGCAGCCTTCAGTCATCGCCAGCCGCTCAACCCCGCCGACGGCGCCCAGGCCGAGCTCTGTTCGCTCATCCGCGGCAACGTCGTGGCTCAGCTCCAGAACCTGCGCGCCCAGCCCGCCGTCGCCCGCGCGGTCGTCGAAGGCCGCCTCACCGTGCACGGCTGGTACTACGACATCCTCACCGGCAGCATCGAGCGCTACGACGAGCAGGCGCGGCAGTTCGTGCCTCTACTCGGATGAACTAGTTGATCAGCGAGGGGCTCGCGTGGCAGGCTTCGTTCCGCCCTCAATGCACACCCTCCGGCGCCTTCGCATGCTTCGGCGGCTTCCGGAACAGCCATACCGCGATCGCACAGAAAAACGCCAGCAGCGCCGTCCACCGGAATACATCCACGTACGCCATCAGCGCGGATTGCTGCTCCATCAACCCGTAGACCAGCCCCATCGATCCCGGTCGCGCTTGCGCGTGCCCAAGTTGGTGTCCCAGATACGCCGACATCATCCCCGACTTCTGCTGCAGCACCGCGCTGGACGAGGTTAGGTTCGCCCCAATCTCGGTCTGGTGCAGTGCTGCCCGCCGAATAATCGCCGTCGTCGCCATGGCAATCCCGATCGATCCACCGATATTGCGCAGCATGTTGAACAGCCCCGTCGCGTTGCCCATCTCTTCCCGCGACAGTGTCGCCGTCGTCATCGTGGCCAGCGGTACAAACACGAAACTCAGCGCGAAGCCCGTTAGCGTGATCGGGATCAGCAATGTGTACGGTCCAATGTCGAGGTTAACCCTCCCGAAGTACAACGCGCATACACCGAACCCGATAAACCCCAGACACAGCAGTTTGCGATTATCGATCCGCGACCCCAGAATGCCGATCACCGGCGAGCCAATAAACGATCCAACCCCGCGTGGCCCCACCACCAACCCTGCCGTGAACGCCGTGTACCCCAGCACCTCCTGGTAGTAGAGCGGAAGGATCGTGATCGTGATGTAGATACACATTCCCAGCAACGCAATCAAAAAGCAGCCTGTCCTGAAGTTGCGGTTCTTCAGCACGTGCAGATCGACAAGGCCGCGAGGGTTGGTCCACGAGCGCCAGATCCACCCGATGAGCCCCACAATCAGCGCCGCCACGGCCCAGCGCACCCACAGCGCCCCGAACCAATCGTCCTCCTGGCCCTTGTCCAGCACCACCTGCAGGCAGCCCGTCCACACAATCAGCAGACCGAAGCCGATATTGTCGAACGGGCCTACCTTGGCATTTTTGATATACGGCGGGTCGTGCACGAAACGCGCAATCATCAGCACCGCCAGCACGCCGACCGGAATGTTGATGTAAAAGGCATACCGCCAGCTGAAGGTGTCCGTCAGCCACCCGCCCAGCGTCGGCCCCAGCACGGGGGCCACCACAATCCCCAACCCATACGCCGCCATCGACAGCGACCGCTTCGCCGGAGGAAAGCTTTCCAGCAGGATCGACTGTGACAAGGGCTGCAGCGCTCCGCCGCCCGCACCCTGCAGAACCCGGGCCAGCAGAATCACCCCCAGCGACGGCGCCGCCCCGCAGAAGAAAGAAGCAGTCGTAAAGATCACTACGCAGGTCAGCAGGAACCGCTTGCGCCCAAACCGCCGCGCAAACCAGTTCGAGGCGGGCAGGATCACCGCGTTGGCCACCAGATAGCTCGTCAGCACCCAGGTTGCCTCGGAATTGGTCGAAGACAAGCTCCCGGCGATGTAGGGCAGGGCCACCGAGGCGATCGCTGTGTCCAGGACCTCCATGAAGGTCGGCAGCATCACCGAGACGGTGACGAGCCATGGGTTGACGCCCTGGGTGAGGGGATAGCGCTTTTGGGCCTCGGCGGTAGTCATTCTTCGCGAACAGACGAGAGTAAACGACCGGAGCTTGGGCTGATTGTGACCCATGCCGCCCGAGGGTAGACCGGTAGACCGGAGCCGCCCCGGACAGCTTCCTGATCGATGAGGGTTTAGGTACTTCTCGGCGACGATTTAGGCGAACTGCCTCAAGAAAAGTTGACACTAATACACTCAATCATGCATCTTATGTATGTCAGCACTTTACGCAGGCAGGAACCCAAACCATGGCAAAAATTATTGGAATCGACCTTGGCACCACCAACTCGTGCGTCGCTGTCCTTGAGGGCGGCGAGCCGAAAGTCATTGCAAATGAAGAAGGTGCAAGGACCACCCCCTCGATCGTCGGCTTCTCCAAGAGCGGCGAGCGCCTGGTTGGCCAGGTAGCCAAACGCCAGGCCATCACCAACCCCGAGAACACGATCTTCTCCATTAAGCGCTTTATGGGCCGTCGCTACAACGAAGTCGACAGCGAGATGAAGATGGTCCCCTACAAGGTCGTGCAGCAAGGCGACCACGTCGCCGTCGTGGCCCAGGGCAAGGAGTACACGCCACCCGAAGTCTCGGCCATGATCCTGCAAAAGCTCAAGAAAAGCGCCGAAGCTTATCTGGGCGAGACCATCACCGAAGCCGTGATCACCGTCCCGGCCTACTTCAACGACGCCCAGCGCCAGGCCACCAAGGATGCAGGCAAGATTGCCGGCCTCGAGGTCAAGCGCATCGTGAACGAGCCGACGGCAGCGGCGCTGGCCTACGGCCTCGATAAGAAGAAGGACGAGACCATCGCCGTCTACGACTTCGGTGGCGGCACCTTTGATATCTCCGTCCTCGAAGTGGGCGAAGGCGTCATCGAGGTCAAATCGACCAACGGCGATACCCACCTGGGCGGCGACAACCTCGACCAGCGCATCGTCGACTGGCTCATCGCTGAGTTCAAGCAGGAAGAAGGCCTCGACCTTAGCTCGAAAGGCAACGAGATGGCTCTGCAGCGCCTCAAAGACGCCGCGGAGAAGGCCAAGATTGAGCTCTCGACAACCATCGAGACCGAGATCAATCTGCCCTTCATCACCGCCGATGCCACCGGACCGAAGCATCTCGTCCGCAAGCTGACGCGCGCCAAGCTGGAGTCGATGGTTGCCGACCTTCTCGAAAAGTCCATCGGCCCCTGCAAGCAGGCGATGTCCGACGCAGGCGTCACACCAAGCCAGATCGACGAGGTCGTCCTCGTCGGCGGCCAGACCCGCATGCCCAAGATTCAGGAGCTGGTGAAAGAGCTCTTCGGCCGGGAGCCCCATCGCGGCGTGAACCCGGATGAGGTTGTTGCCGTGGGTGCAGCCGTGCAGGCAGGCGTGTTGGCTGGCGAAGTGAAGGATCTGCTGCTGCTCGACGTGACGCCGTTGACCCTGGCCATCGAAACGTTGGGCGGCGTGGCGACACCGATGATTCCGCGCAACACCACGATCCCGACCAAGAAGACGGAGACGTTCTCGACGGCGGCCGATAGCCAGACAGAAGTTGAGGTCCACGTCCTCCAGGGTGAGCGCCCCATGGCGGCGCAGAACCGCACCCTGGGCAAGTTCAAGCTGGCCGGAATTCCTCCGGCGCCACGTGGCGTGCCGCAGATCGAGGTCACCTTCGACATCGATGCCAACGGCATCCTCAACGTGAACGCCAAGGACAACGCCACCGGCAAGGACACCCGCATCACCATCACCTCCAGCTCCGGCCTCAGCAAAGAAGAGGTCGAAAAGATGGCCAAGGAGGCTGAGGCGCACGCGGCTGAGGACAAGGACAAGCGCGACGAGATCGAGGCCCGCAACCAGCTCGACGGCATGGTCTACAACATCGAGAAGATGTTGAAAGACGCCGGCGACAAGGTGCAGAGTTCCGACAAGACCGACGTCGAAGCCGCTCTCGCGGAGGCCAAAAAGACTCTCGAGAGTTCGCCCACGACGAAGGACATGCGCGCAGCCTACGACAAACTGACCGCGGCGAGCCACAAGCTGGCCGAGGCCATGTACAAGGCCGCTTCGCCTCAGGGTACGCCGGGTGCGGATGCTGGCGGACCAACGCCGCCGGCTGACGGCGCGGGTGCCAGCGGGCAGAAGAAAGAAGGCGAAGTCATCGACGCCGAGTATGTCGACGTCGACGACAAGAAGTAGGTACCTGCGATGCGGCCGTCCCGCTTCGCGGCGGAATGACAGAAGGGGTGGGCGAACGAGAGTCGCTCACCCCGATCTGCATTCGGATCTCGTTATCCCGGACACAGGCCGGTTCATGTTCGACGTGTACGCTGTTTTGAGAAGCTAGAGAAACATGGCGACGACCACCAACAAAGACTATTACGCAACACTCGGCGTCAAGAAGACGGCCACACCGGAGGAGATCCGCAAGGCCTTCCGCAAAGCCGCGCGCAAGTACCATCCCGACGTCAATCCCGGCGACAAGCGCGCCGAAGAAAAATTCAAAGAGATCTCCGAAGCCAACGACATCCTCAGCGACGAGAAGAAGCGCAAAATCTACGACCAGCTTGGCTTCTACTCCGATCAGATCGATCCCGCGCAGGCCGAGGCCTACGCGCGCCAGCAGCAGGCGGGCGGGCGTCCTCCCGTCGACTTCGGCGGCTTCGACTTCTCCGGCTTCAGTGGCGGCTCGGGTCCCGCTCCGCAGGCCGGGTCCGGCTCCTCGACGTGGGGCAGCTTTAAAGACATCTTCTCCGGCATCTTCAGTGGCGCGCACGAGCAGCATCCGGGTGGTCCGCAGCCCGGCAGCGATCTCGAATATCAGGCGACCGTCGACTTCTGGTCCGCAATCCGCGGAGGCCAGGCGCGTCTCCAGATTCACCGTCAGGAGACATGCCCCACCTGTCACGGCCAGGCTCATACGGGCGGCCTCGTGACATGCCCAGAATGCAACGGCTCCGGCCAGGTAACACAGATGGGCGGCCGGATGAAGTTCAACATTCCTTGCCCACGCTGCAACGGCACTGGCCGCACCTCGAACGACTGCCCCACCTGTAAAGGCGAAGGCACCATCGCCAAAACCGAGACCGTCGAGTTCCGCATCAAGCCCGGCACGCGCGACGGCCAGCGGATTCGTCTGCAAGGCAAGGGCAACTCCGGCGCGAATGGTGGCGCGAACGGCGACCTCTTTGTCATCGTGCGCACCGGCACCAATCCGGTCTTCACCCGCACCGGCGACGACATTCACATCACCGTTCCTGTGACCGTGCCGGAAGCCTCGCTTGGCGCCAAGGTGGACGTGCCGACGATCGATGGTCGCGCCCAGCTCAAGATTCCGCCGGGCACGCAGAGCGGTCAAAAGCTCCGTATGCGTGAACGCGGTGTCGAGAGCGCATCGCACCCCGGCCAGCGCGGCGACCAGATTGTCACCGTCGACGTCGTAGTTCCCCACTTGCAGGACGAGCGCAGCCGCGAGATCATGCGCGAGCTGGCCAAGTTGAACAATCAAGACCCGCGCGTCACGCTGTTTGATAAGCTGTGAGCGCCGGGCAGGTAGATGAGAAAGTTGTGGGGCCATGGGTTCCGACCGGAAAGCCAAGAACGGAGATGAGATTCAGAGGCTGGATTTCGAGTCGCATCCTGTCAAAGCAGCAGCGAATCTGAAGAAACACAAGGTTTCCTTCGACGAGGCAAAGACAATATTCGGGGACAAGAAGTATCTTGAAGTTCCCGATCGTGAACACAGCTTCGGTGAGTTCCGATATCTCGCCATCGGTCGATCGGAGCGAGAGCGTCTTCTTACCGTAGTCTTTACTGAACGCGGAAACAGATTTGCGGTTGATCAGCGCCCGGATCGCAGAACCGTGGGAAAGGAGGGTATATGAAAACACAATCGAATAAGAGCGAGCAGGCATTGCGAAGCAGCTTCGATTTTTCAAAGGCTGTTCGCGGAAGACACTCGGATCGGTATGCGAAGGGCCGTACCGTGACTCTCCTTACGGGTGCGCCTGAGATGGACGACCCTCTTGCCCCAGGTGAAATTGATTCGCAATTGGTGGAGATTGCCGGCAAACACTTATTGATTTCACGATTGGTCGCCGCACGATACGAGGTTGCCGAGCCATTGCGCGACAGGGGGATCGATCTGATCGTTTACCGGGACGAGAATCAATTCAACGCTTTCCCGGTTCAAATGAAGGCTTCAACTCAAGAGTCATTCTCTCTGGATCGCAAATATGAAAAGTTCTCCAATCTACACATTGCCTACGTTTGGAATGTAAATGCCGGCGACGGGGGTGAGGTTTACTTGCTTCCCTACGATCAGGCATTGAAGGTGATGGATGCGAAGGGCTATTCCAGGACTGATTCTTGGACCAAGAATGGCAATTACTTCGTTCGCAACGCTGGCAAGGAACTGAAAGCTCTCCTGAAGCCATTTCGAATGCAGTTGCAAAACCCGAGAGAAAAGATATTGGCGGCTGGGTGATCGGATCGTCATGGCCACAAAACGCAAATCCAAAGGCGCATACATGATCTCGGCGGTAGCCGAGATGTATGAGATTCACCCGCAGACGCTGCGCCTCTACGAGCGCGAAGGCCTGCTCAAGCCCTCGCGCACCGAGGGCAACACGCGGCTCTACACCGACGAAGACATCGAACGGCTTGAGTTCATCCTGAACCTCGCGCGCGATCTCGGCGTCAACATTGCGGGCATCGCCATCATTCTGCAGATGCGCGAGCGCATGGAGGAGATGAACCGCCAGATGCAGAGCTTTGTCGAATACGTGCGTTCCGAAATGCTCACCCGCTTCCAGCAGGCCGCGCCCAGCTCTGCCGGCGCGATTGTTCCCCTGCGCAAGCCCTCGGTCGTCCAGCCGCGCACCTCTTCAAAGCGGGACAGCTAGATCGCTATTTGCTCCGTCCCTTCGCCGAGCTATGACCATTTGGCCATCCCTCTCCGCGCCCTCCGGCAGGTATTCTTAGTCCTGCATGTCGTACGTTCTGCTTGCCCTGGCTGGGTTCGGACTCCTCACCTCAACGATCTTCACCGGTATGGTGCTGGTCGCAGTACCGCAGTTTCTTCGGGAGCGCCGCGCTGCCCTGGCAAGACTCGCAGAACGAGCAGCCTTCACTCCTCCCTTGACCCTGTTCAAGCCGCTGCACGGCGCTGAGGCCAATCTCGAAGCCTACCTCGATACTTTTTTCAGGCAAGATTATCCCGCATACGAAATCCTCTTCTGCGCGCGCGACCTTGCGGATCCTGGTATGGAGATCGCCCGCCATGTCGCCGCACGCTATCCGCACATCCCCACGCAGTTCCTCGCCACCGGCGGGCAGCCCGACTACATCAACGACAAGGTCATCTCCATGGAGCGGATGGAGACTGCAGCAACCCACGACACCCTCGTCATCAGCGACAGCGACGTACGCGTGACGCCGGACTATCTCCGCGCCGTTGCGTTGCCCTTTGCCGATCCGCAGGTTGGCGCCATCACCTGCCCCTATCGCGGCGTCGCAGTCGACGGCGGCCTGTGGGCGCGACTCGAGGCCGTCGGCATGAGCGTCGAGATGACCGCCGGCGTTCTCGCTGCGCGCCTCACCGAGGGCATGCAGTTCACCCTCGGCCCCACAATGGCGTTCCGGCGCGAAACGATTCGCCGCATGGGCGGTTTCCGCGTCACCGCCGACTACTGCGCCGACGACTTCATCCTTGGCAACGAAACCCGGAAGCTTGGACAGACCGTTGTCCTGAGTCATCACGCGATCGACCACATGATCATCAACACCAGCCTGATCTCTTCTCTTAAGCACCAGGTCCGCTGGATGAAATCGACGCGATTCTCTCGCCCGAAAGGACACCTCGGCACCGCGCTCACCTTCAGCATGCCGTTCGGGCTACTTGCTCTTGCGGCGTGCGTGTCCCTTCATCGTCCTGTTCTGGGGATCGCTCTCTTCGCGTGGGCACTTGCGACACGCCTCGCTCTCTCGCTCGTCGTCGGCCGTGCCGTCGTGCGCGACCAAAGCTGGTTCGGACTTCTCTTTCTCTATCCGATGCGCGATCTGATGGGATTCTGCTTCTGGGCCGTGAGCTACTTTTCCAGCACAATTCTCTGGCGTGGCCGCATCTTCGAGCTTCTGCCCGGCGGCAAAATGCGCGCCGCGAAACAGTGAGCCTTCAGCCCTGCCAAGGCGAAACCGAAGTCCCGGGCTCCATGAACTGACAACTGTGAACTGCGAGCTGTTTTTACCTCAGCGGCCGATCGGTCCATAACGTCTTATCGGCGATCGACTGCACCGGAATGAGCCGTCCGGCCAGAAGCTGCTCTGCCTTCGACTGATTCATGTCCTGCGCAAACAGCCACTTCCGCTCGCCGGTTCCCCACATCTTCGACAACGCATCTTCACTCAGGAAAATGTTCGGCGCATCCGGGTAGCACGACCCCCAAAGCAACGATGAGCCGTTGCCATGCGGCGAGCACGGCTCAAGCACCAGATACGCAGGCTTGCGCAGAAAGTCGTGCGTGTAGAAGATCACCGACGATGCATCCGACTGGTCGCCGTAGATGACGAACGAGTCCGACGGAGCACCAACACGGCGAATCGTGTCCGCCAGCGGCTTCGAACTCAGCATTGGCTCAAAGCGGGCAAAAGCAATGTGCGCTGCGATCAGAAACACCGCAGCCGTCATCGCGACGCTCACCGTCGCCGCCACATGCCGGCCCTTGCGGCGAAGCACCCATCCCCATATTGGACCGATCAGCAGAGCAAGCAGCGCCAGCCATGCCGGCAGGCGCAAGGCCGCAAACGACGGGCCGGTCAGATCGAACAGATGCGACATGGAGAGCGTGTAATCGCCCACGGCGCGATGGGCGAGCAAAGTCCCAATGTCCGCGACAAACGGCAGAGTACGAGACTCCCATAGGCCCCAGCCAAGCGCCAGCGCGGAGAGCACTCCAGCTACTGCAAACACAACCTGACCGCCCGTCAGCCACGCCGTCGACAAGGTTGCCTGGCCACTTCCGTTGCCCTCTTCGATCGTCGCCACCACGCTCGTGATCAGAATCAGCAGCGGCGGCCAGCACGGGAACGTGTAGTACTCCTGATTCGTCGAAATGCTGAAGAACAACAGCGTGAAGACCGAGAACAAGCTCAGCAGCCAGATTGTGCGTGCGCGAAACTTCACACGCTGCACATACGTAGCCACGTCTTCGCGTGCCGCGTGATCCAAATAGAAATCCACCGTCTGTCCGGCATCGCGGCGTAAATGCTGCATCCACTGGCGCCGCGTCCGCCACGCCACCACCAGCAACGCCGGCAGGAACAGGCTCCACGGAAAGAGCCACACCAGATGCAACAGCCAATACCCAACAAACGGCAGCTTGTTGTAGTCGTGAGGAAATCTCTCCCCCAAAAAGCGCAGGAAATGTTCGTTAACGAAGTAGAAGTACCAGAAGCCGTGCACATTGCCCGGTGTGGGGTGGTTGCCCACCGGATGTCCCTGGTCCGGATTCGCCAACCCCGCCAGAATGTGCCATGGGGCTGCAATCAAAAGGAACAGCAACAGTCCGCTGAAGGGCTTGTACTGCAACCAGCGCCGCCACTGCCCGCTCAGCAGCATCAGAGGAATCGCCGCGCCCGCAAAAAACACGGGTGCAATCAGCCCCTTGGTTAGTGTTGCCAGGGCCAGCGCTGCCCACATCACGTAGAACCGGCCAGGCCGGTGCGACTCCATGCCCGTCAGGAAGCAGTAGAGCGCAAGCAAAAACAAGAAACTGAGCAGGGCCTCGGGAATCGCGAAGCGCGTATACAGAAACGGTCCAATCGCCGTCAGAATCGCCAGTGCTGAATAGAGCGCCGCGCGTCCGCACCACGCCCGATTCGCCCATAACCAGGCAATCCATGCACAGCCCAGTAGTGCCAGCGCATTCGGCAGATGGGTCGCGAACGTATTTTCCCCAAAGACTCGATACAACGCCGCATCGATCCAGTAGGGAAGAGGCGGTTTCTCCAGATAGCGAATTCCGTTGATCTTCAGCGTGATCCAATCACCGCTCTCGGCGATGTGCTGCGCGGCCTCGGCATGGTTCGCATCGGCATCGTCCAGCAACGGCGGAGTGAACAGCGCGGCCAACTGAACTGCTGCGAACATCGCGAACAACAATACCCACGCGACAAACGCGGATGGCGTTGAACGCGATTGACTGGAAGGTTCAGTTTCGGTCTTGAAGGTCAAAGTACCGAGATCTCTTTCTTTTTGGCGTGAGCAGGCACTGCGCTCGTTTGTCGGGGATCGAGGGTCGAAACGCAGCCCAGAGTAGACGGAACTCGCCGGAAACTATGGAACTGCGTGGTTGCGACAGATTCCCGCGGAAAGGCAGGGCGTCACCACTGGTCCGCGCAAGACGCATCCACTGAAAGGATAGCAGCACTCGACAACCGCGGTTTCGGTTGGCAGGACGCACCGTCCAGGGCCTCTTGGGGCCTGCGCGCATCTGCTCCGGAGCGCCCGTTTCTCTACGCCAGATCGATGGCGGCTTCAGTCCCCCGTCAGCGCCATCGGGAGTGCAACAGGCTTGATCGCGCGGAAGACAATCTGCGGCCAGACCTGCTCCATCGAAAGCCCGCGATTGCGGATCATCTCTTCCACTGCCAACGTCGCTCCTGGGCATGTTGGCTCCAGCGCGTCGTCTTGAACAATGTAGCCGCCAGGCGTCATGTAATCCCATGCGATGTTCTGGGCGATGACCGAGGGGCCGTAGAGCACAACGTCGATATGGGCTAGCCCGATCGAGCCGAGCCTGCGACAGGCGCCGGGCGCCGTGTCTTCAATCAGACCCTGAATAAACTCAAGATTGTTAAGACCCAGGGATCGAGCAACTGCCCGCGTTTGTGCCAGGTTGACTTCGAGAAAGTCCTTCGGTGGCTTATCGACGCCGGCGGTCAGTTCGGGCAGACCCGCAAATGTGTCCAGCGAAAACATGCGCGCCTGCGGGTAAAACTCCTTCAGCAGAGTGGCCATGAAGACCGCGCTGCCCCCCTTGAATGCGCCGAATTCGACGATGTTTTGCGAACGCAACTTGCACAAGAAAAATTTAATCAGAATGAAAAGATTGATGAATCGCGTTTGAACCACCATCGATTCGACTGCCGGCAAACGTGACGCCGCGAGGGCTTTACGATACACAGGATCGCGCCGGACTTCCTCTCCGAGTGAACCGTACTTGAGCGGGGTCGAGCGCTGATACCCCTCGTAGAGGCATCGACCCCGCTCCAACACGCGTTCCATATCCGGAACTTCGGGCAGCGATTCAAGAACCTTTGGAGAAGACACGCGCCGGCGCACGGCGCGAAGCAGGTTGGAAACTTTGGCCCGCATCGATCTAACCTCTATCTAATGGAAGGGATCTAAGTTTTGCTTATCGTCCCTCAGAAGCTCTCCGCGGTCCATAACACTTTTGTGAACCACCCCGCCAAACTGTTGCAAAATAGAGGAAGAAGGTTAACGCCAGATGAATTTGAGCTCCGCCGATCTTCGTTGCAAGGTAGCTTTGTCGCCCCGACGCGATTGGCCCGTGCAACTGGACCGGTGGTGCGCTCTGCTCGCGGAGTGTAGCCAGAAGCCGACCCGCAAACGCGTCCACCTTCTGCGCGTCGCGACTTTGCGCCTTCAGGCGCAAGTTCAATACTGGCTCGATAGGCGTGAACCGGATGATTCTGCTGCGCAAGTTGCCAGGCGCTGGAATAAATTAGCGCGGCAGCTGCGTCGCGCGCTTGGCGCGGTGCGCGCCTTCGACGTGCATCTCGCCAATTTGGCCAGAGTGCGGAGCATGCTCACGGCGTCGTCTGGCTACGCACCCCGCTCCTCCCGCGCGAGTTTGCGGCAGGTCGAAGCACTGCAGTGCCGGTTCAAGCGGAATCGAAAAGCCGCCGCCAAGGATCTGATGGAGATGCTTGTATCTCGCCACGATCGCCGGCAACACGCTGTAGCCGAGATGGCTGCCGCGCCGGTTCTGCAGCGGTCCTTGGTTCCAGCGATCTCATCGAGCCGGCTCTCCGAGTTGCTCGGGGCGATCGTGTCGGCGTTCCCTCGGCTCGATGCGCAGTCTCTCCATGACTTCCGCAAACAGCTGAAAAACGTGCGTTATCTCGGAGAAGTAGCTGCGTCCGGCGCGGCAGCGCGCGAACTGGCCGGAACCGTAAAGTCGATGCAAGGCGCCATCGGCGAGTGGCACGACTGGGAAGAACTCGGTTCAGAAGCCAGGCGCATGTTTGGCGATCAAGGAGATCTGGCCGAGCTTCTCAAGACTTTGGTCGAAGAATCTCTCGAACGAGCGTTGGCTCGTTGCAACAGCCTTACGCGCGAAATCCTTTCGACTGCGCCTACCGATACGCCGGCGTTGCCTCCCAGGAAACCGATGCAACGTGCCGAGACTTCTGCTCCTCGCCGGCAATTGATCTCCGCCTGAGTCTTCTTCTCCAGAACTTCGACACCGCCCTCAACTCCCTCCTGAATAGCGTCGTGTATCTTGACCGCAGGGTGAGTTTTTCTCGTCCCGGAGACTGCCCGACCCATCTATGCCCACGTTCGCCGCTATCGATGTTGGTTCCAATTCCTGCCGGCTCAAAATCGCACGAGTCGTTGCCCATCAACTCAAGACGGTGCATGAAGACCGAGAGGTCACGCGGCTTGGATCGAGCGTCTTCGATTCCGGTCTCGTCTCGCCTGATGCGATGGCTGCGACCCTCCGCGCTCTGAAGCGATTTCAGCGCGCAGTGCAGTCGCACGGGGTCGACCAGCTCCGAATTGTCGCCACCTCAGCCATGCGCGATGCGCGTAACGCGCCCGCCTTCCAGGCCTGGGTCAAGGCTGAAACCGGCTGGAATATGGAGATCATCTCCGGGCTCGAAGAAGGACGCCTGATTCATCGCGGCATCATGCAAACCGAGCCTGGCGTCGGCGGCCGCGTGCTCCTCGTCGATCTGGGAGGCGGCAGCTGCGAGATCACACTCTCCGAACACAAACGTATTCGAGAGACGGTCAGCATGCCGCTCGGCGCCGTTCGGCTCACCGAGGAGTTTCTGCAAGAGGATCCTCCGCCATCGGACGGCATCAAGCGGATGCGCCAGCTCATCGGTCGCGAACTGCGTCGCGCGCATCGCAGGATCAGTGCCGGGCAAGTACCCGTGGTCATTGCCACCTCCGGCACCGCTGCTGCTCTTTCAGAAACCGTTGCTGCCGCTCGAAAACCCGGCTCAAAGTCGACTTCAAGGAAATCGACAAAAGACACGGTCGGCTTTACGCCAGCGAAAGAGGTGCGCAAGCTCGCCGCGCGTCTCGCCAAAATGACCCTGCCCGAGCGCGAAGCAATTTCCGGAATCGGTCCCCGGCGCGCTGAGATTATCGTGGCCGGCGCACAGGTCTTCGCCGAGCTTCTCGAGAGCTTCGACTTGAATGGTTTTCGCTATTCGCCGCTCGGTTTGCGCGATGGGATGCTGAGCCAGATGCTCGCCGAACAGGATGCGCGCGCCGCAGTGCATCGCGAACTAGAGCACGAGCGCTGGCTGAGTGTGCTGGCAACCGCAAAGCGGTATGGCGTCGACCCTCGGCAGTCAGAGCCGGTGCGCACGCACGCGCTGCAGCTCTATCGCGACCTGAGGCCCATGCACGAGCTTCCGTCTGAATACGAAGGCTGGCTCAGCGCGGCTGCCGTGTTACGCGATACGGGAAAATTCGTCAACCATCAGGGGCATCATCGTCACACGCAGTACATCATCTCCAGCTCCGAAATGTACGGCTATACCCAGGTTCAGCGCACCATCGTCTCGGCCCTGGCACGCTACCTCGGTAAGAGCCGCCCGCAGCCCGGCGACCGCGCCTTACGCAACATCCCCACCGAAGAACACAAGAATGTGCGCCGCGCCATCCTTCTCCTCCGCCTCGCCGTCGCACTCAATCAGGATCGTGCCAGCGACGTGCTGCGTTTCGTTGCGCGCGTCTATCCGAAGCGCATCTACCTCGAGGTGCGGCCAGGGCGCACGGGCGCTGAGCTCGAGCTTTGGTCGCTGCGTAAAGAAGCAGACTACTTTCGCGAGGTCTTCGGGCGCGAACTCTTCGTTGCGCTCGCGTAAATCGAGCGAGCCATGCGCGGGTCCACCAGCCACTGCAGCAGCGGCGGATGCTTCGACATATCGATCCGCGCCACTGAACCCTTCCGCATGCGCACGCCTGCGCCGCCGTTGCCCGTAATAAGCCTGCCAAGAAACTTGAATAGGTTCGGATTGTGACCGACGAGGAGCACGCCCTCGCGATCGGCGTATTTCTCGATCAGCTTTTGAAAGGTCGCGAAGTCTGCGTCGAGTCCCAGTGCGGAGCTCACCTCGACCTTCGCCTCGTATCCCAGTTCGGTGCCCACAAACTGCGCAGTCTGCAACGCTCGCTTCAATGGGCTTGAAACGATCACATCGATCTGCACGCGCAATGCGCTCAAGGTGCGTGCCATCAGCATGCACTGCTCCTTGCCCTCTTTTACGAGCGCGCGCTTGTCATCGAGTTTAGGATTTTCGCGCGGAACGCCGGCATCGGCATGGCGCATCAAGTAGACAATCATCAGGTGAGTTCAATCTATTAGCGGAGACTGTGCCAATCTCTCTGGGGGTCGATTTTAACACGATTGTAACAATTTATCCGGTGCGGCCGACCAGACCTCGGTTACCAGACCGCCGCCCAGCAATGCCTGCTTGCATTCACATCTAAACCCCTGTTTAGAAATGGCTTCTGCGTAGTTCGGAAGCTGCTGGACTCGCACCCCCGCCAGCAGCCGAAATGCCGCATAGAGGCCACTCACAATCGGCTTCGCGACCAGCCTTCCAAACCGGCTTTCCGGCACCGCAAACTCCGAAATCAGCCACAGGGCCTGCGGAGAAAGGGAAGGGCGCAGCCGGCGTGCAAGCTCCGCGACTTCCGTCGTGGTCAGGCAATCGAGAAAAAAGTGGGAGACGACCAGATCATACCTGTGCCCCGCAGCTTCCCAGACGCGCACATCGGCACAATGGGTCCGCAGGCGCTCTCTTCCAACGACGGCTCGAGCCTCCAAGGCACGCAGCATCGCTGGGCTTGCGTCGACCGCGTCGATCTCGATCTTCGGATTTATTTCCAGCAGCTGCGCCGTGAATCGACCGTCTCCATCGCCCAGCACCAGCGCGCTGCGGCACTCGCGTACCTCGCCGAGAAAGTGGCAGCGGCATCGCCACAGTGCCGGGCCAAAACTCGCCACTTCCATCCAGCGATAAACCCGGGCCAAGTGATCGAAGTTCGGCGCAGGATTCATCGCATCCAAGAGACGATAGGAGTGAGGAGAACAAGATCGGCCGCACAACGCAAAGCCAGAGGTGTCAATCGACCGCGTTGTCGATCGAGCCACGCCAGCAGCAAGGCACTGGCGGCGCACGCAGCGCACAAGAGTGAGAGACGCGGGTCAAACCACGTGTACAAGAGCGCGAATAAGACGGCTCCAGCAGCAATGAGCCCCGCGGGAAGCGCAACCTTGGAGCTGTCGCCCGACTCCCAGCGGTCGATCGCCGCACAATTCAACCAGGCCAGCGCCGCATAGAAACCCATCGCCAACAGAAGCCCCGATACGCGACCTCCCGTTGCCGCGTGCACGCGCGTCAACGTCGGCAGTGCGCAGCCGGCAGTGAATAGAACCCCAACTGCAAGTTCCTTCGACTGCAGGCGCGAGAGCCACTTCGGCGGGCGCGCACCCGGCGCGTGGACACCGGAAAAATACGCCAGCGCAGCCAGTGCCAGCACCGAATCATGCTCGCGGACCGTGGCCGGCATCTGGCCAACGATGATGGCTGCTGCCGCTAACGCCGCGCACGCCGAAAGCGGAACCAGCACTCGCCGAAAACGCCAGTGAAAGAAGTGCCGCTCACGCAAAGAGTCGACCTTGGCCGCCCTGAATGCCCGCCAGGCGTCCAGAATGCGATCGCCCACATACACACACCAGGTCCCCAGCGCGACCAGCACTGGCACCCAAAGCGGCAGATGCACTCCTGTTGTCCGCGCAAAGCTAAGCGACCAAAGCACTGCCACCGTCGGCGCATCGAGGCTGGCTAGGTGCCACCAACGCAACAGCACAGGCGCCTCCACATCGGCGCGAGAGCGTCGACCATCTTCGTAGGTAGTCGCGTTTCGCGCCAGGGAAAGTGGCATGACTTCTTTATTGTAGTTTCGGTCGCTGCCCAAATCTGGCCCGCACGTCCGCTACTCTCGCCCTGGTCCTCAGGACTTCCAGAATGGCGACGGCCCGACATACTCCATGTCGTAGTGGCTGAAATACGCCGCCTGATCCGGCGCAGGAAGATGCGCATCGGCGGTATCGCGGAAATACTGCTCCATCTTGCCCGCGGGCGTGAAGGCGATCAGCATGTGCCCCGGCGTCTCGCCCACCGATGAAAACGTATGCGGAACCTGGCGCGGCGCGAGTACCGACTCGCCGGGATGCAGCTCCAGCCGCCGATCGCCGACCTGAAACACAACCCTGCCCTCCATCACGTAGAACCACTCATCCTGATGGAGGTGGAGATGGAGCGCCGGCCCACCCGGGGTCAGATTCTTGTGTTCGATCACAAAGAGTCCGCCGCCAGTTTCGCTCGGCATCACCTTGAACAACAGGGAACTGAAGCCCATCGCGTGCGGATGCCCAAAGCGATCCGCCCCCGCTCCCACCATATGCAAGTCCAAACCGTTCGTTGGAGTTTCGTGCGTAGGGCTCGCCTGGCAGGCAAGAAGGTTGTGCATGCCTTTCGCTGGCAAGCGCGTTCAATGGAATGTGCAAAGGGAGCGCGTCTTGTGGATAAAGCGGGCGGATTTTGAACGAAGAATGCTAGTGTGCCGTCTCTGAAATACACAACATAAGTAAAGGTGTCATTCTGAGCGAACGGGGCCCCGAACGTCCTTCATGGGGTCCCCAGGAAGTGATCTTTGCTTCTTGGGGCAGAGTTCGGGGGTGGTGAGCCGAAGAATCTGCATTTTCACCATTCTGGATTCCGTGAAGAACTTCTGGGACACCGCACTAGTCGGCGGCGGCGGCCTTCTTTGCCGGCCTGCGAGCGGCGTTGCTGACCGTCGCCTGAATCAGTCCGGTCTTGGGAATGGCATCCAGGTCGGCCTTGCCTTCCGCCAACTGCATCAGAAAGTCCTGGCTCGAGAATGCTGGTGCGTCCTTGTCCAGCTTTGTTGCGCGCTGATAGGTCCCGTCCTGTTGCTGAATGCGGGCCTTGATCGTGTCGGCAAGATACGCAGGTAGGATCTCGTCGTGAATGCGCGCCCTGGCCGCCGCATCGCGCACCGGGAAAATCACCTCGCAGCGCTCGAAGAGATTGCGTGGCATCCAGTCCGCCGAGCCCAGGTAGATCTCGTCGTCGCCTCCATTGGCGAAGTGGAAGATACGAGAATGCTCCAGGAATCGCCCGACCACCGAGCGCACCCGAATGTTCTCCGAGAGCCCCTTCACACCAGGCCGCAGAATTGAGAGCCCGCGGATGATCAAGTCGATCTGCACACCCGCCTGCGACGCCTGGTAGAGCGCGTCAATCACACTCGGCTCCAGCAATGCATTCATCTTGCCAACGATCCGAGCCGGCCTGCCCGTGCGGGCATGGTCGGTTTCGCGCCGAATCAGCCCCAGAAAACTTTCGGCCATCGTCAGTGGGGCTACCAGCAAGGGACGATAGTCGTCCATCTCCGCATGAGCCGTCAGGTAGTTGAACACCATGTGCACCCGCTCGGTGATCTGCGGATCGCACGTCAGCAGGCTCAGATCGGTGTAGAATCGCGCCGTCACCGGGTTGTAGTTGCCCGTCCCCAGATGGCAATAGCGGCGGGTCACGCCGTCCTCATCGCGGCGCACCAGCATCGCGAGCTTGCAGTGGGTCTTCAGTCCCACCACGCCGTGGAAAACCTGCACGCCCGCATCTTCCATACTCCGCGCCCAGCGAATATTCGACGCTTCATCGAAGCGGGCCATCAGTTCCACGACAAGCGTGGCTTCCTTGGTCGCCGCAGCATCAATCAGAGCTTTGAACATCGGCGAGTCTTCACTTGTCCGATAGAGCGTCTGCTTCATCGTTACGACAGCGGGGTCCTGCGCGCCGGTCTCGATGAACTCCACGACCGGATCGTACGAATCGTAGGGATGATGCAGCAGAATGTCGCGATGGCGCAGCTCGTCGAAAATATCCGTGGATTTGCGGCTCAGGTGCAGTGCTCTGGGCGTGAACGGTGGAAACTTCAGCTCCGGCCGTTTCACATCGCCGTAGAGAAACATCAGCCGCGAAAGATTCACCGGCCCGTCGCCGCGGAAGACTTGGTCTTCGTCGAGTTCGAAGTTCACACGCAGCCGCTCCACGATCTCCGGATCGGCGCCTGCTTCGATCTCCAGCCGCACCGCATCGCCTTTGCGGCGGTTGTGCAGCTCAACGCGAATCGTCTCCAGCAGCGAGCGCGCTTCTTCCTCTTCGAAATAGAGATTCGAATTGCGCGTGACCCGGAATGCCGTGTGCCCTTGCACTTCGTAGCCGCGATACATGCCGGAAAGGTTCTGCGCAATCAGATCCTGCAGCAGCAGGTAGTCGTAACAACCTTCGCCGCACGGCACCCGGACAAAACGCGACAGTGCACGCGGCACCGTAACCACGCCGAGCACCTGCGGGGCAGAGCTCTTGCGCTTGCGCCGCAACAGAAGCGCGAGGCAGAGCGCCTTGTTCAGCACGCGCGGGAACGGGTGCGACGGATCGATCGCGATCGGCGTGAGCAGCGGGTCCACCTCGCGCTGAAAATACCCCTGCGCAAAGGCTCGCGCATCTTCGCTCAACTCCGCCCACTCCAGCAGCCGGATGCCTTGCTTGCGCAACTCTGGCACCAGGTGCTCGTTCCAGCAGTGATATTGTGCCGCTACAAAGCTGTGGATCTCGGCGGTCAGCGTCTCGAGCGACTCATCCGGCCGCAGCCCGTCGTAGCCAGGCTCGCGATAGCCATCCTCAATGCGCTGCATCAGGCCGGCCTGGCGAATCTCAACATACTCGTCCAGATTGGAGCCGGTGATGGCGAGGAACTTCACCCGCTCCAGGACCGGGTTCGTCGGGTCCTCGGCCTCCTCCAGCACACGGCGATTGAACTGCATCCAGGAGAAGTCCCGGCCGTTAAACATCTTTTGTTTTTGCTTGGGCAAGCTGCGGGCCATCGAGTGCGTCCAGTGCGCTGTGTTCGCCAGTCTATCGCGTTTGCGTGCGGTTCGCACCTGCGCGCCAGGTGTCGGTCTGAACCAGCGTCCTATCGAAACTCATACTGCAACACCGTTGAAATCGTGTGAACAGCCGCTGCGCAGGCGCAATTCCCAACCGTGTACGGGGCTATCTGACTCTGTCCGCCGCGTTCTCCAGCACCACATTCGATAACACACCCGTGTCCACCGTCGCCGGCTGGTGCGAGCAGAGGCCAATCCCCACGTAGAAGGGCTCCTCAAAGTGGATCTGAATCGGCGGCCCGAACTGGTGCATGGGCTCGCCCTGCAGGCTGACGAAGATGGCCACCGAGTCTCCGCGCTTCTCGATTCCGATCCGCTTGGCCAGCACGCCATTCAGTCCGCCCCCAAACCGGTACTGCATGTCGGTGATCATGGCGTTCTTCTCTGGCCGCTGTGCCAGGTGGATCATACCCGTGCCGTGCTCCCCCAACATCGCCTCTTTGGCATCGTCATCGAGCGACTGCCGGATGATCAGCACCACCTTGCGATCGCCATAGCCGTCCGGAACAGGAAAACCCGCATCCGCGGCCAGCGAGACATCGCCCGACATTCTCTTCCAGAGAAATCGAAACTCATCCCGCGTGTACCAGATGTTGTACCCAGCCGACCGGATCGTATACGCCTTCGTCGCCGGATCATACGACGCACTCCCCGGCGCAACCGCAGAGCCAACATCCGACTGCCCGTCGAAAATCCCGATCGGAGCAATTACCGTCGTCGCTGGCCGGTGGAAATCAAGTGGCGGCGGCACCTGTTTGTGTGTCGCGGAACCGGGAAGCGCCCAGTCCGGTACCGTCGGCGTCTGTGCCGAGGCGGAGCGGGCAAAAACGACGAGGGTGGCAATAAGAATGGCGCCGAAAAACTGCGAACACCTGCGAACACTGTTCGAATCCATAGCCATGCACTGTAGCAGAGCCGCCGGCATGAAAGCCCGAGCGGCCGGTTCGTCACAAACGCGTACCTCGAGCGCGCCTCCGC
Organism: uncultured Occallatibacter sp.; assembly: GCA_964585715.1. Taxonomy (GTDB): domain Bacteria; phylum Acidobacteriota; class Terriglobia; order Terriglobales; family Acidobacteriaceae; genus Telmatobacter. Next base: position 44,640 of record CAZPEZ010000012.1, on the reverse strand, counting down.
CCCACTCCTGCATTGACCCGCCCCGCCGGCCGGGTTGAGGATAGAGCAGGGTCACCCGCCGTCCCCGTCCCCTTGAGAGGAGTCTGCAATGCCCCAGGAATCTGTTTCCGTCTCCGAAAGCCTGCTTCCTCCGCAACCGATGCCCTGTGCCGCGCCCGCCTTTGCGGGCCAGTTTCTCGGGCTTCTCGACGGGCAACCGAAAGACGACGCAACCGTCAATCAGGCATTCGCGGGCCTGGATGAGATGTTCGACGTCATCGCCGCTGGGATGTACAGCCTGGCATCAATGCTGGTGGGCCAGGGCGAAGACAGCGTGCAGCTCGTCGAGACCGCCATTGCGACAGCCGACGTCTCCGCCTGTACCAGCGCGGACAAGGCGCGCAAGAGTAGCCGCATCGCGCTAAGCCGGGCCGCTCTCGAGTTGCTGAGCCGCCGAGACCCAAACTGTCTCGCTGCGCCGAACAACCTGGTGCCAACCAGCACCTGCATTCAGGACGACGATCTTGACGCGGGTGGCATCTCCAGCGAGGAGTTGGCCAAGCTGATGTCGGGCCCTCAGAAGGAGCGCATCCGCGAGTGGCTGGCCAGCCTTGCTGTCGAGTTCCGGGCCGTCTTCGTGCTCCGTGCCGTGGCAGGCTTCACCTCCCCCGAGGTCGCGGGCTTGCTGACCGCCTACGGTGGTACGGCTGCTGCCGGATGGACTGCCGCGGACGTGCGCGAGGTGTTCCGTCAGGCGCTCTGCTCGCTGGCCTCGCAGGTCATCCACGCCACCACAGCACGTTAACCAAAGCCGCTGTTCTGGTGAGGATTTCTCGCTCTTGAGCCTGGATCCGATCCGGCCTTCCACAGATGAAGAGGAGTCTGCAGACGTCTCCCTGTCCGGTCGTCCGTTCGATACACTACATTTAGAAGCCGGCTGCCCGGTTCGGGCATCCATGTTACGTGCAACTCGTTCCGGCGACCCGCTCGCCGGCGAACATTGAAAGACGATCGGTACGATGCCCTCAAACAACTCAGGGAGAAATTCGGAATCGTTCTGTGCCTTCGCCCTGCTCGTTCTCTGTCTTGGCGCGGCCTCGCCCCTGATTTGCGGTGCGCAAGCTGTGCCGTCGCAGGCACTCGGTCAGTCGTCAGGACCCACGGCTCAGAGCTTTCAGGGCAGCGTCGCTCAGGGAGAAGCCTCGGCACAGCCACTCGATTTGTCCCTCGATGACGCGATGCAGCGCGGGTTGAAGAACAACCTGGGCATTATTTTGAATGGAACTCAGCTCGCCGGTGCGCGGGGTCAACGGTTGAGCGACCTTCAGGCCCTGCTGCCCGAGGTCGATTTCAAGGCGCAGGAGAGCGTGGCAGAGGTCGATCTCGCCGCAGAGGGTCTCCGCATCCCTGGCTTTCCCACCATCATCGGGCCATTCGGCTACACCGATCTGCGTGGTTCGGTCTCATGGTCGCTCGTCGACGTGCCTTCGCTTCGCAACTATCTTGCGGCGCGTCACAACTTCGCCGCAGCCCAGTTGTCTCTCCAGGACGCGCGGGATTTCGTCGTCCTCACCGTCGGCAACGCTTACCTGTTGGTGCTGGCCGATGAGGCCCGCGTCAGCAGCATTCAGGCGCAGGTGGCCACATCGAAAATCTCTCTCGACCAGGCGGTCGCCAATCATCAGGCAGGCACGGCGCCGCTCCTCGACGAGCTGCGTGCGCGCGTCGACTATCAATCCCTGGAACAGCAGCTGATCGCGGCCGAGAATGGCCTCGAAAAGGACAAGCTCTCGCTGGCTCGCACCATCGGTGTTCCGCTCGCGCAAAAATTTAACCTGACCGACACAGCGCCGTACGCAGCATTCGATCTGATCGACATCGACAAGGCCATTCGCGATGCCCATGCCAACCGCAAAGATCTCGCCGCGATGGTCGAGCAGACCAAGGCGCTTGAGGACCAGCGAAAGTCGAAGACCGATGAGCGGCTGCCGAAGGTCGTTTTTTCAGGCGACTACGGCGACATTGGTGTCAACGTCGGCCACTCCCACGGCACAGGCGATGCGCAGGGCACTTTGTCCGCACCGCTGTTCGAGGAGTTCGGGCTTCGTGGCGAAGCGCAGATCGCGCAGGCGCAGCTCGATACCGACAAGGCGCAGTTGAGTGACCTCAATGCACAAGTCGACGCCGATGTTCGCGATGCCCTGCTCGATATAGCCTCGGCACAGAAGCAGGTGGAAGTATCGCGGTCCAGTGTCGACTTGGCCAACGAAGCGCTGAGCGAAGCACAACAGCGGTACGCAAACGGTGTAAGCGACAACCTGGCAGTGAGCCAGGCGGAGCAGTCGTTGGCCCAGGCCAACGATCAATATGTCGCGAGTCTTTACCGGCACAACGTTGCCAAGTTGAGCTTGGCGCGCGCTTTGGGCGCGGCCCAGAACTATAGGAACTATTTGCAGCGGAACCAGTGATGCGCCGAATGCGCGAGGCCGCCAAACAAATGGCGCGCGCAGGCCGAAGCAACACAGGTTCGCAATGGAGGAAGACAGGTGGCTGAATCAACCACAACAACGATCCGGCGCGAGACGTCGGACGAGAGCACAGAGATCGAGCAGCCCAAGTCGCGGCGCAGAGGCGTCATCATCATCGTCGTGGTGCTGGTCGTACTGGTGGCGCTGGGACTATGGTGGCGCTCCACCTTCAGTGAGGACACGGACGACGCCCAGATCAACGGACACCTCATCCAGATCAGTCCGCGCACGGGCGGGCAGGTCCTCAAGGTCGACGTCGAAGAGAATCAGATCGTGAAGGCCGGCGATGAGATCGCCCAGCTCGATCCGCGCGACTATCAAGTTGCAGTCGAGAATGCAGAGGCCGCTCTAGCCAGCGCGCAGGCGGCCGCAGTTGCCGCTCAGGTGAACATTCCCATCACCTCCGTCAACACCGGCAGCAATCTGCGGTCGGCAGAGTCCGATGTGAGCGGCGCGCGCGCATCCATCGAGCAGGCGCAGCAACAGTTTGAGGCGGCGCAGGCGCGTGTGGCGCAGGCCGACGCCAACAACATCAAAGCCCAGGCCGATCTCGCTCGCTACACGCCGCTGGTTCAGAAAGACGTCATCAGCAAGCAGCAGTACGATGCCGCCATTGCGTCCGCCGATGCGGCCAAGGCTGCTCTTGCCGACGCCAAAGCCAGCCAGCAGGCTGCCGCCGACGGGGTGCGCGTCGCGCGCGACCACGAAGCTCAGTCCCAGGCGTCCTACAGGTTCGCCCAGACCGGCCCGCAACAGGTGGCTGCACAGACCGCCCGTGCCCGCCAGGCCGAGGCACAGGTGAAACAGGCGCAGGCCCAGCTTGACCAGGCCAGGCTCAACCTCAGCTATACCAAAATCCTCGCGCCCGCGGATGGCATCGTGACCCGCAAGAGTGTCGAGATTAACCAGAACGTCTCCGTCGGGCAGAACCTGCTCACGCTGGTCTCCCTCGACGATCTCTGGATTACCGCAAATTTCAAGGAGACGCAGCTACGCCACATGGGACCCGGTCAGCCTTGTGATATCCACGTCGATGCCACCGGCAAGGATTACAAGGGGAAGGTGACGCAGATTGGCGGAGCTACCGGTTCGGTGCTTTCGCTCTTCCCGCCCGAGAACGCGACCGGCAACTACGTCAAGGTTGTGCAGCGCGTTCCTGTGCGCATCGATTTTACGGATTTGAAAAATGAAGACCCGAACCATGAACTGCGGCCCGGGTTGTCGGTGGAACCCAAAGTGAGGGTGAAGTAGGGTGACGGAGCCGGGAGCTATTGCCCGGCATCTTCTGTCTTGTTCTCAAACACCGTGAGGCGTGTCACGACCGTGAGACCCGGCAGGTGCGTCTTCTGGCGGACTTTGAGAGTGGGAACGACCTCGGCGGCGCCAATTTTGCGTCCCAGTACTTTCACAACCTGCTCAATTCGGTCTTTGCGCATATTCAGTGGCTCGATCTTTCCAAAGCGGTTTTTGAGTTCGAGAGAGGCCTCGGCAAAGGCAGCGCGATACATTTCTGTGTTTTCGTTATCCATGATTCTTGCCCTACACAGACATTCTGATGCCTCAGCCCCTGAATCCGTGATTCCCCGATGGTTGTATCGGCGTACAACTGTCCGGCAACATCTCTGGAACCGCTTCCGTTACTTACTCTTGAGGACGATCCCAGCCGTTTGATCGGGGACCCTGCAGGTGCCGGTGCGGACGCCCCCCAGAAAGCTGTGGATTGCGCCCATTAAGATGAAATGAGCCTCCATGAAAGACGCGCTCCATGTTTCAAAGGAAAACTACCTCAAAGCCATCCTCGAGGCCGAGGCCGAAGGGCATAGCGTAATCCCCGCGACTCTGGCCCACTGGCTTGAGGTCTCCCCTCCTGCCGTCACCATGGCGCTCAAACGGCTCAAACGCGACGGGCTCGTCAAAACAGGCGACGACGGCATCGTGCGCCTCACCCCCGCTGGCCGCGAGACGGCCTATCGTACAGCGCTGCGTCATCACCTCATCGAACGCATGCTGAGCGAGGTCTTCGGCATGGAGTGGTACGAGATCCACGAAGAGGCCGAAAGGCTTGAGCACGCCGTCTCGCCTACCTTCGAGGCCAAACTCAAGGAGAAACTGGGCGAAAGCGGCGCCTGTCCCCACGGCAACGCCGTCCTTCCTGAGAAGCCTGCCACACGAAAGAAGCGCGGCGAAGTGCGGCTCTCGGAGGCCGTCGAGGGCAAGAGCTACACCGTAATCAGCCTCCAGGAACGCGACCCAAAACTACTCAAATACCTGCACCACGTCGGCGTAGGGCCCACCTGCGGCCTGCGTGTGGTCAAGCAGAACTACGATCAAACCGTTTCAATTGAGCTGCCTGGCGGCGTTTCAATCCTCGGAAGACCGGCCGCGGATGCCGTCTGGCTGCTTCCATCCGATCGCAAGTAATTCAATCTAACGAAAATAATTAACCATAATTAACAACCCCTGTGGCATACTTGCTTGGAAGTCGCTCCGGGCTTCCCCGCCCTATGGCCACAGAGACCCAAATGACCGCGACTCCTCCCGAGCCCTCTTTACCCGAGGTGCACTCCAGCGTCAGCGTGTCGCGTTCGCCGCAGTACTGGCGACGCCTTCTTGGCTTTCTTGGGCCGGGCTTTCTGATCTCCGTCGGCTACATGGACCCCGGCAACTGGGCCACCGACATTGCCGGTGGTTCCCGCTTCGGCTACACGCTGCTCTTCGTCATCATGCTCTCCAACCTGATGGCGATTCTTCTGCAAAGCCTGTCGCTCAAGCTGGGAGTCGTCACCGAGCGCGATCTTGCCCAGCTCTGTCACGAGATCTACGGAAAGCGCGTCAGCTTCGCCCTCTGGCTCGGTGCCGAAGTCGCCATTGCCGCCTGCGATCTGGCCGAAGTCATCGGTTCAGCTATCGCATTGCAGCTCTTGTTTCACATCCCGCTCTTCTATGGCGTACTCATCACTGGCCTCGATGTCCTGCTGATTCTCCTCCTGCAGCGCTGGGGCTTCCGCTGGGTCGAGGCCCTGGTCATAGTCCTCATCGGCACCATCTTGGCCTTGTTCGGCATCCAGGTCTTTCTCTCGCGTCCCGAATATCTGCCCATACTGCGCAACCTGTTCATCCCGTCACCCTCCATCGTCATTAACCCTGACATGCTCTACATCGCCATCGGCATTTTGGGCGCCACGGTGATGCCACACAATCTCTACCTGCACTCCTCCATCGTGCAAAGCCGCAAATACGAGCGAACTCCCAAAGGCAAGCGCGAAGCGGTCCACATGGCGAACGTCGATTCGGCCTTTGCCCTGACCGTCGCGCTCTTCGTCAATGCGGGCATCCTGATCGTCTCCGCTGCCGTCTTCCATCGCAGTGGCCACTTTGAGGTCGCTGCCATCGAAGACGCCTACAAGCTGCTCAGCCCGCTCTTGGGCGCGGCCGGGGCCAGCACGCTCTTCGCCGTAGCTCTCCTCGCTTCCGGCCAGAACTCATCCATCACCGGCACCCTTGCCGGTCAGGTCGTGATGGAGGGCTTCATCCACCTCAGAGTCTCGCCGTGGTTGCGGCGTCTCATCACCCGCAGCCTGGCCATCATCCCCACCATCATCGTCGTCGCGCTCAACGGCGAGCAGGGAACCGAGAAACTCCTCATCCTCAGCCAGGTGATTCTGTCTCTTCAATTGAGTTTTGCAGTCGTTCCCCTGGTCATCTTCACTGGACGCCGCCGCCTGATGGGAGAGTTTGTGAATGGCCGCGCCTTGCAGGTCCTCGCCTGGACGACCGCTGTCGTCATCGCCGGCCTCAACGCCTGGCTGCTGATTCAGACAGCTCTCGGCCACTAACTCCCCTTTTCCCCTTTTTTCTCGGAGGTCAACGATGCAATGCTCGAGCATAGTTCGACAAACCCTCCTCATTTTTCTGCTATTAACTGTAATTAACGTCCGCGCATTGGTCGCACAGAGCGGCACTTCGAGCGCGATTTCCGGGACCGTGATGGATGCGACTGGAGCTGTGATTGCCAATGCCTCGATTGTGGCGACCGACGTGGATACGAAGGCCGCACGGACAGGAAAATCCAACAGCGAAGGGCGCTTTCTTTTTTCGCAGGTGAATCCAGGGAACTATACCTTGACCTTAAGTGCGTCTGGTTTTGCACAGCAGACCTCGCAGCCCATTCCCGTTGAGGTGGGGCGTACGGTGACGCTGGGTTTCAACCTCGCACCGTCTTCCATTGCCCAAACAGTCGAAGTCACAGCCCAGCAGACGCTGCTCAGTCTTGAGAATCCAAACACCACTACCACTCTCGAAGCAAAGACCATCGCCAGCCTGCCCAACGCTGGCTCGGATCTCACCTTCGTCGCCCAGTTTGCCCCTGGAGCTCTGATGAACACCGCCGGCTCCTCCAACGATGCCAAGGCCGCGGGCGGGTACGGCAACGTCGAGTACAACGGCCTTCCCGCTACCTCGAACGGCTATATCCTCGATGGCTACGACACCAACGATCCTTGGCTTGGCCTCAACATCGGTCTTTCTACCAACCTGGTCCTCGGTCTCGATGCCGTCGATCAGGCAACCGTGAACACCAACTCATACTCCGTCGATCAGGGCCGCTATGGCGCCTCGCAGGTCAACTACTTCACGAAATCGGGAACCAACCGATTTCACGGCGACGTCTACGAGCTATGGGACGGCTCGCTCTTCAGCGCAGAAGACTATTTCCTCCACGCCAATGACACGCCCGGCAACATCACCCCCAAGCCACGCTCCAATGTGAACCACTTTGGCTATGCGGTCGGCGGCCCCATCCGAAAGGACAAGCTTTTTTTCTTTACAGCCTATGAGGGTGTCCGGATCGCGCTCCCCATCGTAACTCAGGCTGTCGATCCCTCTGGTGCCTATCAGCAATACGTGCTGAGCCAGCTTGCCGTCGGCGGCGTTGACCCGATCACCGGAACTCCGCTCCCCGCCGAGCCTGCTGAAGTGCCGTTCTACCAATCGATGTTCAGCCTCTACGGCAACACCGCCGGAACTCCCGTCCCGGTCAGCTCCTGTCCGCTCGATGCAAGCGGCGCGCTGCTCCCGGGCACCCAGACCAGCGGCAATCTCTTCAACGGCGCGGGCTGCGCCAACCAGCGCGAGGAGTCGCTTCAAAACAGCGACCACGAAACTGTGTTCGTCCTCAAAATCGACCACACCATCGACGCAGCCAACACCGTCTGGTACCGCTTTCAGTCGGACACCGGCCTGCAGGCTGCATTTACCGATCCCATCAACGTCATCTTCAACGCATATTCTCCACAGCCGCAGTACACACTGGTCGTCGGCTACACCCATATCTTCCGTCCCAATCTCGTCAACCAGTTCAATCCAGGGGCAAGCTGGTACTCCAGCATCTTCGAGCCAAACAACTTCTCTCAGGTCCAGCAGACCTTCCCCATCGTTCTTGCCGCGGGCAGCAATCAAGCTCCATTTACCACCATCGGCGGCAACAACAACACCTATCCCCAAGGCCGCAGGGTCACGCAATGGCAAGTCAACGACAACCTCGACTGGATACGCGGCAAGCAGGAGTACAGCTTCGGAATCAACACCCGCCGCATCGATGTCAGCGACTACGATCTCGGCGAGGGCAGCGTACCCACAGCGCTTTATAACGATCTTGCCGAGTTCACCTACGGCGCGGCCTATACCGAGAGCTGGACATTCCCAATCTCGTTCAAAGAGCGAATCGCCGTAGGCAATCTTGACCTCTACGCAATGGATACGTGGAAACCCACTGCGCGCGCCACCTTCATCGCTGGTATGCGAGCCACATGGAACACCGACCCCGTCAACCAGCAGCACCTCTTCGCGCGCCTCGTCGAATCGTTCCTCGATCTTTCGCACAGCGCCAGCCAGCCGCTCGACCAAGCCATTCAACCCGGGGTGAGCACGCTCTTTCCCTCGACTCCTCTGCTGGTCTCGCAACCGCGCGTCTCGCTTGCTTACCAGGTTGCGAAGGGAACTGTTGTCCACCTCGGCTTTGGCGCCTTCAACGACATCATTCCCGCTCAGATTGCCGATCTCGCCGCCACCAACGCTCCCTACGCGCCTACATTCGTTGGCGGCATCGGCGGCCAGGTCGGCGGCCTTGCCATCGCGCCCGGCGTCGCCAACAGCGCTGCAGATGCGGACTTGAGCGCCAATGCTCAGTTCCAGTCGCTTTTTAAAGCAAGTGGCCCGGCCTGCGCCGGAATCGCTCCTGGTGCCCCAACCTGTCCTCTCGCCGTCAGCCTCAATACCTTCCCCACCGGCACGCTCAAAACGCCCTACAATTACCAGTACAACTTTGGCATCGAGCAGAAGCTGAACGCAAACGGCGCAGTCCGAATCGACTATGTTGGCACGCGCGGTCTCCACGAGCCGTTTCAAGTTGGCCTCAACGGATACCAGACTGTCTGCGCCGGGTGTTTCGCTCCTTACCCCTACCAGCAGCCGCTCGACCAGCGCTTCGGCAGTGTCAACGAATTCCGCACCGACGCCAGCAGCAACTACTCCGGCCTGCAGACCAGCCTTTCCGAGCAGCTCCACTCCCTCACTCTCCGCGCAAACTACACACTAAGTCATTGTCTCGACGAGATCTCCAACGGCGGCCTGCTCCCCTTTTCCACCCAGGGCATCCTCACCCCGCTGCCAGGAGAACTAAGCCGGCAATACAGCAACTGCGACTACGATGTCCGCCACAACCTCTCGGCATACGGCGTCTACCGGATTCCTTTCGCGTCCAGGCATCTTCTGTTGCGCACTCTCTTCCGCGGCTGGTCGCTCTCTGAAACAGCCTTCCTGCACTCCGGCCTTCCGTTCACTGTCCTCAGCCAGCCCTACACGGCTAACGGCCGCGGCCTCTTTCAGGCCAATGGACCCCAGTTTGCCCGCCGAGTCCCCGGCCAGCCGCTCTATCAAAAGACCCCCTACTCTGGCGTAACCGTCGCCGGAACCAGACAATGGCTCAACCCCAACGCCTTTGTATCCGTCGTCGACCCCACTACGGGCGCCTGCACGGGAGGGGACTCCGCGGCTAATTGCCAATTTGGCGATGCAGGGCGCAACACGGTGCGCGGTCCCCATTTCACGGATTCGGACATCTACGTGATGAGAAAGTTTCGGATGACGGAAGCGGCGTCCCTGCGCTTCGACGTGCAGATGTTCAACGCCTTCAACCACCCCAACTTCGCCTTGCCTGGCAGCGTGGAAGCCGGCGTTCCCGGTACGTACATTCCACCCAAATTCGGAACCCTCCAAAGCACCATCTCACCGCCAACCGGTCTCTTAGGTGTCGGATTAGGGGGCGACAGCTCCCCACGCATGATTGCCTTTCAGGCCAGAATCGAATTTTGAATACAGCCGTGTCGGCAGTGCGCTGGCTCCTCATCCAGACCGCGTTGGGTCACTAAAGCCGAAATCTGCTGTGTCCGGATCGCATCGGAACGGGCCCTGTGTCAGGGCCGACAGGGTCGATCCCGAGAGGATCGCTGCCCGCCTTCACTTTACCGCCTTGGTTACGGAAGAGTTGGCCACGACTCGCTCGGAACTAATCGCTCGGAACCTCAAACGGTCTTCCAATCTGTTTGCGATGTGATGCGCATGGCGACAATTTCCATGAACGACCGCGCCTCTGGTGTCGGACTGCGTGGATAGAGCAGTATGCCTTTCACCTCTCCGCTAAAGTTGCTGATTTCTGAGAGCACAAGAGACCTCGACACACTCGGAAGTATTCGCGGAAGAATAGTGGCGGCAACTCCGGCCTTGACTATCGCAATGATGGTGCGGGACACATGACGGCACGTTCTTCGGCGTTCCGGCAACGGGAAGGAGGATCGAAGTCCGTGCGATGAACTTCTATCGACTTGCCGACGGGAAGTTTGTGGAAGAATACGGTCAACCCGACCAGCTCGGCTTGTTGCAACAAATCGGCTCGATACCGATGTAGTCGAAGTTCCGAGTGAGTCACCCTCTATCCGTCAGGTCCAAATCAAGCAACATTCCACCGCTTCCTCGAGCTGTGACCACCGTGCATCGATCTCCGCGCTCCCTTTGCGAAGTATTTCCTCTTGAACGCGCACGCTATCTCAGTGTCCTTGTTCATCGGAGAATCGTATGTCCGAATGCACTCTCAAGACGAGAGGATTCTTCATGCCCGTCAAAATAATCGAAGCCCTCTGTTAGGGTGAGCCAATGTCTCGATCAGAAAACATAGCAGTCGTAGAGAGTTATTTGAACGGTCTCGCGCGCAAGGACCTATCGTCTGTGCCCTTCGCGCCCGGCATAACGTTTGAAGGGCCGCTGATGCCCAAACTGTCAGGCCGTGAGACGATAGTGGGCTTCCTCATCAGCATCTTTCCGTTCATCAAGGGCATAGAAATAAAGCAGCACCTGGTCGATGGCGATTACGTCGCGACCGTCTTCGATATGGAGACGGTGAACGGTGTAGATCATGTTGTGGATCTCTGCCTGGTTGTCGGTGGGGAATTGACACAGGTTCGCGCATTTTATTACCCGAGCCAGGTTCCTCGATAAGCCCGTGATGCTCACCGGGCGTCGCAGCCTGATGGGTGAGTTTGTGAACAGCCGCGGCCTGTCCCCGCTCCTCGCACGAAATACGAGGAATGCGAGCCAAGGGGTCAGTTCGCCGATTGACGAATCCAGGGCGTCTCTCGGTCCGGCTGGAACCACCAGGAGACCAACGTAAGAAAGGTGAAAGCCAGTGGCGCGGCATATTTGCCGATGGGATCGCCGACCAGAACATGAGATGCCGCCGCGCCCGACATCTCAAAGAAGACTCCTGCATAGGCCCATTCTTTGAGTCGAGGGAGTCGCGGCCACAGCAGCGCAGCGGCTGCGAGAACCTTCCAGATTCCGACAATGTACAAAACGTAAGTTGGATAGCCGATGGAACGGACGTCCAGTATGACATAGGGAAGGTGCGCAAGGTCCATGAAAGCCCCCACCAGGGTCTCCAGGACGAGAATGGCGGTGCTTGTCACGTAAATGATCCTGCTGTTCACTCGAGGTTTCCTTCAGGTGCCCCTGGATTTGGATTCAGTCGGTATTACGCGAATCGTGGCTGCCTGGTTACACGGTGTTGACCCCATTGCGGTGGAAGCTAGACCACGCCTGGATCCCGAGAGGACTACAGCAGCCTGCCCTTTCCGAACCGCCTGGTTACGGAAGAGTTGGCCACAACCCAAGGCAAAGGCGAGATCTTCTCAGGAATGGACGCCGGGAAGGCCTTCCGCCTGAACTTGCCCGCCCTCGATAGCGTCGAGGTTGTGCGCGACTTCATCGCCTGTGTCGCGCAGGGCATGCTTCTCGGCGCCATCACCGGTGCGGACGGCACTCGTCTCGTCAACGCCGCTCAGGTCGCCGACACCAGCCTCCGCCAGAGCAGAAAGCAATTACCGCCTGAAAATACCCCCGGGGGGTGCGATTCACCCTCCCTTCGCCTTTGTCAATAAATGCGCAAAAGCCCATCACCACCTCCGTTACCAATGTCCGCTAACCCGCTGACTACCCGGGTGCCCCATCCAAGCTCTGCTTGGGTGGGAAAGCGCAAAACCAACCCAGCCACTCCCGCCCGAGTCAGTACCTGTCAATCGTCCGAATAAACTCCTGCGCCGACCCATACGAAGGATCGACAAACGTCACATCCGACGGATCGCGCCGCGGCGTATCCACGCTGAAGAACACCAGCGGCCCTTCCAGAATCTGCGGAATCCCGTGCACCGTATTGCGCCGGAAGAACAGCACCTGCCCCGGCCCAAGCTCCACGGGATCGTTCCTCTCCACCACAAAGCGCGCGCGCCCCATCACCACCTGCAAATACTCGTCGCAGGTCGTGTGATAGTGCGCCGGCACGGGGCGATAGACACGAAACAGGCGCGAACTCGCCGCCGATTCGTCCGTCAGTCGTACATCCAGAAGCATCGTCTCGGCCGTCGGCGGAAACTTCGCCGCCAGCGCCTTCAGGTCGAACACCGAAGAGTTCAAAAGTGGAGAAGACTCGGACATAGCTCCATCCTAGCGGGCTGCGCCGCTGAATCGAAACCGCCCCGCGCAGGGCTACGATAGAGAACATGCAAGTTCTCTCGGCTGCCGAGATGCAGGCCTGCGATCGCGTCACCACCGAAAGCTTCGGCGTCCCCTCCTTGAAGCTGATGCGCGCCGCCTCGACGGCCGTGGCCAGCTTTGCCCGCGAGCAGTTTCTCAACGCACGACGCGTCACCGTGCTCTGTGGCCGTGGCAACAACGGCGGCGACGGCATGATGACCGCCCGCATGTTGGCCACCGCTGGCCTCAAGGTCACGACCATCCTGCTCGGCTCGCCCGAAGGCATGGCCGGCGATGCCGCCGCGGCATGGCGCGACCTCGCCAGCCCCGCCCACGGTCTCATTCACGTGGTAAAGACCGAGGCAGAACTCGCCCAGTACAAAGCCGCCCTCGAAACCGACCTGATCGTCGACGCCATCGTCGGCACCGGCTTCACGCCCCCTCTCCGCGGCCTGCCTCTCGCGGCTCTCGCCTGGATCAAAGACTGCGCTGCGCCGATCCTCGCGATCGATCTGCCCTCCGGCTGGCCAGCCGACTTTTCCTCCGGGCCATTTGACGGCCCGGTCTTTCCTGCCGACGCCGTCCTCACCTTCACCGCGCCCAAGCCCGCACACGTCCTTGCTCAACTGACGCGCCGCTGGAATCAGCCGATCGTCGTCGCTCCCATCGGCTCGCCCGACGCTGCCATCCTCTCTGATCTGCGTCTCACCTGGGCCGGGAGCTCCCACGCCGTTCTCCACACGCCCCGCCCCGCCGACTCGAACAAAGGCAATTTCGGCCACGTGCTCGTCCTTGGCGGCTCGGTAGGGAAGTCCGGCGCACCCGCCATGACGTCGCTCGCCGCTCTGCGCGTGGGCGCCGGCCTCGTCACCGCCGCAGTTCCCGCACCGATCCTGCCGCAAGTCTCCGGTATTACTCCGGAGCTGATGACTTCTCCACTGCCCGCGAATCCAGCGGGCCAGCTCGCCGCCCGAGCGATCACATCCGAACTCATCGAATCCATCACAGCGGGCAAGACTGTCATCGCCGTCGGTCCCGGCCTCGGCCAGGGTCCCGGTATCGTCAAGCTGCTCAGTCATCTCATCGCTGACACCAACCTCCCCTGCGTCATCGACGCCGATGCGCTCAACATTCTCGCTGCCCATCCCGATCTGCTCGCCAAACTCGCCAAGTCCGGCAAAGCCGGCCGCACCATCGTCCTCACTCCACACCCAGGAGAGATGGCTCGCCTCGCCAACACGAGCATTGCCGAGACTCAGGCGAATCGCTTGCAGGCAGCCCGCGACTTCTCCGAAAAACATGCCGTAACGCTGGTCCTCAAGGGCGCACGCACGTTGATCGCACATCCTGATGGCACAGTCGCCGTCAGCACTACCGGAAATCCCGCGATGGCCAAAGGCGGGAGTGGCGACCTGCTCACCGGCATCGTGGCAGGTCTTCTCGCGCAGTATCGAATCGATACAGCGCGTGCTGTTGAAGCCGCAGTCTACTTCCATGGTCTCGCCGCAGATCTTGCGGTGCTCGACGTCGATGAGCACGCACTCCTGGCGACCGATACGGTCCACGAGTTTACCCGGGCTTTCCGCTTCCGTTCACGGCGTCCCAACGGTTATGTTTGGTTGCAGGGGCATTGCACGCAGCTGCCCCCAGAAGCGTGATGAACGTCGCACCACAGGCGCTTCCGAACGGTTATCCTTGATGGAAGGCAATACCCACCCGAAGACCGAGGAATGATGAGCGCAGCGCCCACCGCAGAAGGCCGAATTCACGAATTCACGACGCAGAGCGGCGCGGACACGATTGAAGTGGGACGCAAGCTCGCCCGTCTTCTCAAGCCGCCGCAACTTCTCTTGTTACGCGGAGACCTCGGCACCGGCAAGACCACACTCGTCAAGGGAATCGCTCAGGCGCTCGATGCCGCCGAGCCCGACGAGGTCACCAGCCCCACTTTCACTCTGCTTCACGAGTACGACGGTACCCTGAACGGCAAACCCGTCAAGCTTTATCACATCGATGTCTACCGCCTTGAAGGCGAGCGCCAGCTCGAAACCCTGGGCCTCGACGAGCTGCTCACGCCCGACGCACTGGTTTTCGTCGAGTGGGGTGACAAGTTCAAGAGCATCCGCAAGAAAGCTACTGGCGAGATTGCGATCTCCTCGGCCGGCGGGGACGCCCGCAAGATCACCGTGACTCTGAAGGAATAGCCGTCTGCGGTGGGTCTGATCCCCGGCGTCACGCCCGACGCGAGGATCCATTCCACGTCCTCTGATTCCTAACGGTACACACGTCTAGGCACTTTCGTTTTATAGACGCGCTTCCGAACCCCAGCTATACTCATGCGCACAGGGGAAACTCATGGGCTCTTTTCGCGTCGCAGCTTGCGCTTCAGCTCTGCTGGTGTCGACTCTGCTTATGGCCGAGCAAGCGCCAAAAGCCACGCCCGGACACGCGAAACGCAACGGCTGTCGCGGAATGTCGATCACGGTGTTCAATGGACAACCGGGGCAGACTTTCTGTTCTGATGGCCGCTCCCTGACTTCATTGCGGGGCGCTCGACCCATGTACGCGGAGAAGACTCCCGCCGACGGCGTTGTCATCTACAACGGCAATCAGAAGCAAACCAAAGTGTTCAACGCTTCAAGCGACCCGAGCGCTCCTGTCCACAACTTGCCTCCAGCGGTGATCGCGATCGTCACCGCCGGATCGAAGAGTGAATCAGCCAAACCGGTTGTCGTCGGCATCTCGTCGAACGCGGTCAATACCCAGCCTGTCGTACTCAACATTGCATCGAGCGGATCGAGTACCCAGCCCGTCGTGGTTGGTGTCGCGTCCAGCGGATTCCAGACCGCCGGCGCAGTCGAACCAGTCGCGATCTCGGTTTCCCCGCGCCCCGCAAAACGCGCGCCCTACCGTCCCGCCGCCCTCGACCAGCAATAGGCCTGCGCTCTCCCTTGAGATGTGCGAGTCCTCAGCTTCACCGGCGTTATGCTGAAGGGCATGGACGAAGCTCAAATCCGGCGCCAACTCGTGCAGCAATATCTCGCGGCTCTCGCTATGTTGCGAAAAGCGATCGAGTCCTGCCCGAATGTCCTCTGGCTCGACGACAAATACACGAACCGCTTCTGGCACATCGCTTATCACGCCGTCTTCTACACGCATTTCTACGTGCAGGCTTCAGAAGAAGATTTCCATCCTTGGGTGCATCACCAGAAGGGATCGAATTATCTGGGCGCGCGCAAATCGTCGCCCGCCGAGCCGGTGCCGCCGATCACGCCCTACTCCCGTCCCGATGTGCTCGAGTATTGGGATCTATGCCGCGACCAGATCGCCAAGCGCGTGCCGCACGACAAGCTCGACGCAGAATCGGGGTTCTCTTGGTTGCCCTTCAACCGTTTCGAGGTGCACCTCTACAACCTGCGTCATCTCGCACATCACACCGGGCAACTCGCCGACCGGCTCCGCATCGTCGCCAACACTGGCGTGCCGTGGGTCCGCCAAGGCTAGCGAACATTCTGATCTGGCGACCGGGGTCCCTACGAACAGGTCTTCGTTCGTGGGGTGGCTAGAACCCCATGATGTTGTAGCCGCAGTCGACGTAGATCGTCTCACCCGTGATTGCCGCTGAGAGATCGCTCGCCAGAAACAACGCCAGACCGCCTACTTCGAGCTGATCCACATTGCGATGCAGCGGAGAGCGTTCCATGTGGCTCCTCATCATCTCGCTCAGGTCTCCTACGCCACGCGCAGCCAGTGTCTTGATCGGTCCAGCGGATATTGCGTTGACGCGAATGTTCTTGGGGCCGAGACTCCATGCCAAATAACGCACCGCCGACTCCAGGCCGGCCTTTGCAACTGCCATCACGTTGTAGTTGGGAACGACCTTCTCCGCGGCAAAATAGGTCAGAGTCATAATGCTGCCGCCGTCAGTGAGCAGCGGAACTGCGCCGCGGCTCACCGCAATCAACGAGTAGACACTTACCTCCATCGCGACGCGGAACCCTTCGCGGCTCGTATTAATGAACTCGCCCTTCAGATCGGCTGGAGGCGCGAAAGCCACCGCGTGGACCAAGATGTCGAGCTTGCCGTACTTCTCCTTCAGCGTTGCGAACAACGCATCGATCTCATCGTCGACGGAAACATCGCACTGGAACCCGCTGGCGCCGGGCAGTTCGCCGATCAGGCCCCCGGCCTCCAGCTTCATGCGCTCGTTCTGATAGCAGATCGCCAGTGTGGCTCCCGCGGCGTGCAGCTTCTGAGCAATGCCCCAGGCAATGGAACGCTTGTTGGCCAGCCCAAAGATGACTGCCGTCTTTCCCTTCAGATCGATCATGCGCGCGAGTTCCCTTCGTGGCGCCAAATGCGTCGTGAGTGGCGCTCAAGCCGTTTCCTAGAATATCAGCCGCCCAGGTCCACCAGATCGACGTGTCCCACCGGCCGGCCGAGAAAGCGCGACCCAAGCCGCTCGAATTTCTCTACCGAGTCTGTCGCGAAGCACCTGATTGTGGGTGCCGGTTCATCTCCACGAGCCTGAGCCTGCGCTCCATGATTGATCAGCTTCACCGCGGCGTCCGCCGCAGCCTCGGCGGAGTCGATCACGCGCATTCCTGGCGGCGCAGCGCGTTCGATCAGCGGGCGCAACAGCGGATAGTGGGTGCAGCCCAGAACCAACGTGTCCGGCTTCATGCCCTCATCCGTCGCCGCGCGCAACAGCTCGTCCAGATAAATGCGAAACACCTGTTCGGTCACCGCCGCCTGCGTTGGAGCAGGCGCGGTCTCTACCGCAGAAGGTCCTGTAGCGACCGCAGGAAACGCTAGCGGGTCCGTCCATCCCTCTTCGACCAGCGGCACGAGCAAAGGGCAAGCTTTCTCCAGAGCACGCAGCCCAACTGCCTTGCATGCGGCGGCATAGGCATGGCTCTGCACCGTGGCATCGGTCGCGATCACGAGCACGTCGCCGGTACGCGAGGCTGCCTTGGCCGTTGCCGCGCCCGGTTCGATCACGCCGAGCACTGGTACTGGAACGGCATCCTGAATGGCATCGAGCGCCAGTGCGCTTGCGGTGTTGCAGGCAATCACCAAAAACTCGGCGCCTTGCTCCCGCACTAGAAACTGCGCGCTTTCGACGGCGTAGCGTGCAATGGTGCGCCGTGACTTCGATCCGTAGGGTAGCCGGGCCGTGTCTCCAATGAATGCGAAGCGTGCATGAGGCAAACGAGCAACAAGCGCGCGCAGCACCGTCAGCCCGCCAAAGCCCGAATCAAATACGCCGATCGTTGGAGCTGTTGTGCGCGGAGTATCCTGCGGTGCGTTCACTGGCTGCTTCCTCCTGCAACGGGCGCTGCATCGGTCGTCAGATATGTGCGCGTCAAATCGGCGTGTCCAGCGAGATTCGGCCGCTGTTGCCCATCCACAAGGAAGCGGACCTGAGTCACCTGCGGCAGATTCGCATGCAGAGTCCCGCAGATCGAGAGCACCGTAAGCGTCTCCGTCTCCAGCCCCGACGGATGGCTCGCCACGAAGTTGCTGGTGAGATTCACCACCGCAAGCTCATCGCCAGAGCCGCTCTTCCCTCCCGCAGCCGGCATCAGAAACACCTGTGCAATTCCAGAAGCGCCGCCAGCCACCGGATGCGCCGCGTCCGGGGCAGCGTAGACATCGAGAAGATTGCCCAGAATCACGCGTGCGCGCGCGCCTGGGTCGGCAGGCAGGGGCAACGAACGCGCCTGCGTCAGCAGGGAACCATCGGCATCGTTGGCAACCAGCAACATCGCCTGCTCCGTGGGCGCCACCTCCGGTGCTCGTGTCGGCGCCGAATCCTGTCCTTCCAGCAGCCGCTCATGCGCACGTTGGCGCAGGTGCCAAAGCACACCCGCCATCGCGAGCGCCCCAACCAGCAGCACGCCGAACAGGATTTTCTGGTAGCGGGGAATCATGGCTGATGGGCCTCGAGCCTCCACGCCAACAGTGCCGTGGCCAGGGTATTCGCGAGGTGCGCCTGATAGTCCGCATCGTCGGCCTCGGCCGTCACCTTACCGTCCGCACCGCGCAGCGGCGCAATCTCGATCGCTAGCGCCGGGCACGTCATGTTGTCGACTCCGATCAAATCGGTGCGGCTGAGCGTGACATTGAATCCCTCCTTCAGCAGCGCGGAGTTCAGCGCCCCAGCCAATGCCAGGCTTCGTGTGATCCACCCGGCCTGCGCCGTCTTCCACGGGACAAACAGACCTGGTTCCAACGGTGCAAGCGATGACGTAAAGATGTGAATGCCTGCGCCGCTCTCCGTCGCATGCAGGCTCAGGCACGCCGCGGCCTTCGCGTGGTTCGCAATGTCCGCACGCTTTTCAGGATCGACTGTCATGTCAGATTCGCGCGTCGTTACGACGGTCATGCCGCGCGCTGCGAGGAGCGACCGCAGCCGCACACTGAGCGCGAGCGTTGCTGCCTTCTCCACCTGCCCGCTGGCGAGCCGGCCGCCCGCGTCGTCCCCACCGTGGGCCGCATCCAGAACAACCACAAAGCGCTGCGCAATCATCCCATTGGGAGAGCTCTGCGCACCGGCGATCGAGGTTGCGAGGAGCGCCGCTAGAACTGCAATCGAGGGAATGACCATGAGTCCCGACGGGACTCTAATCCAGCGCATAGATTGCCAGACCGCTCAACAGTTTCGGATAGAAATCGGTCGACTTCTGCGGCATCACCGATCCGGCAAAAGCCACCTCCCGCAACTGTTCCATTGTGACGGGATTGATGAGAAACGCTGCGTCAGCCGCACCTTGCTGCACCTGCTCGACCGCTTCACTCGCATCGCGCAGATAGCGAATATTGGTCTGCTCGCGCACCTTCTCGGCATCCAAGCGCAGCAGGCGGTCCAGCACGATCGTGTGCAGCGCGCTTAAATCAAGCTGCCGCTGATGCTCCGGCAATCCAGCCAGCGCCTTGGCCGTCGGCTCGGCTTTCGCACGCAGCAGATAAGAACCCAACTTTGTCGCCGAGACAAACGCCGTGCCCGTCTGCGCTTTCAGCGTTTCGATCAACGCCCCAGCGTCCGCCGCACGGACTGTTTCAACGGTGAAAAACTCTTCCGCAGCCCGCAAAAACGCCTTCGCATCGAACCCCGCCAGATCGTGAACCACGCGATGTGTCGGCAGAATCACCAGATCGTCCGAATCCATGTTGACGAACGTCATCATCACTGCGGCTTCGGGATATGAAGGTTCTGGAAGCTGGTTTGTGCTGTGCTCGTTCTTTGCCGGCGCAGCCGCCGCATGCTCCTTCGAGTAGTTCAGCGCCGTCTCATAGCGGTGATGCCCATCGGCGATAATCAGCTTCCTGTCGGCCATCGCTGCCGCCAGCAGCCGAATCGCAGCCGGATCGTTCACCCGCCACAGCCGGTGCAACACGCCGTACTCGTCGGTCACCTCGACGTCCGCGGTCCCGTTGCCGTCGTACAGGATCTTCTCCACGCTGCCCGCCGGGTCCGAATAGAGCATGAAAATCTGCCCGAAGTGCGCGTGCGTCGCCTTCAGCAGGTTCAGCCGGTCGCTCTTCGGTTTCGACAGCGTGTACTCGTGCCGGAACACCACCTGGTCCGCATAGCCATGAAGCTTGCCCAGCGCGATGAACCCGCGCCTTTCTTTCACCTCGCTCGAACCCGGCACTTGAAAGCGCTGCGCATACGCAAAAACGCAAGGCGTTTTCTCCTGGAGCAGTACACCCTGCTCGCGCCACGCCTTGAAATCCCGCGCCGCCCGCGTATAGACGCTCTCACCTCGTTCGGCATCGAAAAGTTCTGGCAGTCCAAGGATGATCCTCACCAGGTTGTAGGGGCTGCGCTGGTAGTAGCCCTGCTGCATCGCTGGTGAAATCTTGTCGTAGGGCTGCGTGACAACGTCTTCGAGCCGGACGGAGGAAGGGTTATAGCGCCAGGCGCGAAATGGATAGATCGTGGCCATCGGATCGGACTTGCTCCGCGTTGAATCAGTTGGATTTGCGCTCGAATCTCGGACCGGTCAACCCGCCCGCCACTCCCCGCGCACAGGCTTGATTGTATCCCAGTGACATATCGACTTTTCCCCCGTCTCATCAGATGGTTACGTGTTGACAAACCGATGACACCCCTGTGACGCCAGCCCTTTGCCAACCGTGCTAATATCGCGTTCAATCTTAGGTATCCCCACATGCGTACGCGACTCCATCGGCGCAGTGATTCGTACCGCAGGCGCCGGCACTCAGGTGCGCCGAGGCTTGCCCTTTTTGTTTTTGCGCTCCTTGGGTGCGCATCCGCGTCTCGTGCCCTGGCGCAAGACGATCCCCTCAATAAAGTCCACGTCACACCGCCTCCGGCCGCCACGCCGTCCACCACCGCGCCTGCCGGAGCTCAGCCCGCCGCTGTAACCGGCGCAGCCGCTGCCACAGCTCGCCCCGGCGCACTGATCCGCATGAATGTGGACATGGTCCTCGTGCCCGTTACCGTCACCGACACCATGAATCGCCTCGTGACCGGCCTCGAAAAAGAAGACTTCCAGGTCTACGAAAACAACGGCGAGCAAAAGATCGCCAGCTTCGCCAGCGAAGACGCGCCCGTCTCCATCGGAGTCGTATTCGACCTCTCCGGCTCCATGACCTCCAAGCTCATCCGCGCCCGCGATTCCATCCTTCAATTCATCAAGACCGCCAACCCCGAAGACGAATTCTTTGTCATCGGATTCAACGACCGTCCCGAGCTCATCGAAGACTTCACCAGCTCTGTCGAAGACATCGAAGCCCGCCTCGCCACCGTGCACAGCGGCCATCGTACCGCGCTGCTCGATGCCATCTACTACGGCGTCGAAAAGATGAAGGAAGCCAAGCATCAGCGCAAGGCGCTGCTCGTGGTCTCCGACGGTGGCGACAACCGCTCCCGTTATACCGAGGGCGAAGTCCGCTCGCAGGTCAAGGAATCCGACACTGAGATCTACTCGATTGGCATCTTCGACCCCTACGCCGCTACGCCCGAAGAGCGCACTGGCCCCGCCCTCCTCAACGAGCTCTCCGAAGATACCGGCGGTCGCCTTTACCGCGTCGACGACATCGCCGAAATGGGCGACATCGCCGAGAAGATCTCCACCGAGCTGCGCAACCAATACGTCATCGGATATACCCCCAAGGACATGAATCGCGACGGCAAGTGGCGTAAAGTGAAGGTGAAGCTCAATCCTCCGCCGGGATTGCCCCAGCTCACTGTTCATGCTCGTACCGGCTACTATGCGCCCTTGCAATAGACTCCTTAGCGTCCTATCTCTTTTTCTAACCGCACTGCCGCTGGCCGCCCAACAACCGCCAGCCCGGCCTGCGCAATCTGCTGCGCCCTCACTGAACGAGGACAGCGACCCTGTCCGTTCGCCCGACCCCGAACCCGTCCCTGGCGCTCCTGCCGCAGGCACACTCAAAAAAGAGGGCGAAGGCTACATCCTGCGCCGTGATGTTGAAGAGGTCGTCCTCAATGCCACTGTCCTCGAAGGCTCCCGCATCGTCCAGGACCTCAAGCGCGAAGACTTCACGGTTTTCGAAGATGGCGTGAAGCAGAGCATCATCAGCTTCCAGCACACCGATCTGCCCGTCTCCATCGGCCTCATCGTCGACAACTCCGGCTCGATGTCCAGAAAGCGCCCCGCCGTCAACAAAAGTGCCGTGGATTTGATCGAGGCCTCCAACCCTCAGGACGAAGCCTTCGTCGTCAACTTTTCTGACGAGGCCTTCATCGATACGGACCTCACCGGCGACGTCACCAAGCTGCGCGATGGCCTCTCCCACATCGAGTCACGAGGCGGCACGGCGCTCTACGACGCTGTCGTCGCGTCTGCCGACAAGTTGGTCGCAGACGCCAAACGGCCGAAACAGGTCCTGGTCATCATCACCGACGGCGAAGACAACGCCTCCACTTTGTCCCTGGAACAGACCATCCGCCGCGTTCAACAGCTCTCCGGCCCGGTCATCTACTCCATTGGCCTGCTCTTCGGCGACGAGATGACTCACTCCGAGGTCCGCCACGCGCGCCGCGCCCTCGAGATGCTTTCCACCGAAACCGGTGGCATCGCCTACTTCCCCAAATCCATCGAGCAGGTGGACCAGATCGCCGCCGAAGTCGCCCACGACATCCGCAGCCAATACACCATCGGCTACCACTCCACCAAGCCGTCGAGCGATCCCGGATTCCGCCGCGTGCAGGTCGCCGCGCAGTCCGCCGCCGCCGGCAAACTCGATGTCCGCACCCGCACCGGCTATTTCCCCTCGGTCCGCGCGCCGAAGAAGACCACAACGAAGCAAGGGAATTAGCGTTCAGGTAGCTGGCTCTCCGGCACCACAGCAGCGGTGCCCCGATCCGCACAAACATGGGTGCCCCAGGTCTCGATTTTGAGACCTGGGAAAGAATGTATCTAAGAGGCCGCGCGGCTTCCCACAGACATGTTCTCGACCACCATCCAGAAGATCACCAGCCCATTGAGCGTGATGATCGCCGCACGAATCCAGTGCGTATTCATGGCGAGCGAGTACATCGGATCGATCGAGCCGTCGGGCATAACCGCGAAGCGTGTTTTTGCCTGCCAGCGCGCCCAGAAAGCAGCCGTCGCAGCGTAGGTCACGATCTGCAGTCCAAGGTTCAGCCACAACGCCACCGCCGAAACGCCCGCAGGCCGCAAGCAGAGCATCGCGATCGATCCCAGGAAGGCAACCGCCGCGACAGGGAAGATAACCGGCTTGATCATCGCCCACCACGCGAGGTGATACTTCTCGAAGTCGCCCGGCGCGACATACGGCCAGAGACGCCAACCGAACTGCGTCATCCAGATCGTGCCGACGTTGTAGAAACTCGCTGCGAACGACGCGAGCAGAATTCCTTGAGCTCTGGTCATGGCTTTTTCCTCTGTTTTGGAGAAGTTTTCAGCGGAGTGCCTGGCTGGAGTTCGAGCCGCTCAGCCCCCGGCAGGCCTACCGCGAATGCACCCAGCAGCTCAACCAGTTCGCGGCGGTGCGATTCCTTCATGCCTGCGAGACTTTGCACGAGGGCGCTGTCGGCGTCCATCGCGGGGATTGCGGCGAAGAGCGTAGCGCCCTTCTTCTCGAGCAGCAGCGGCTCGCGGCGGCGGTCTTTAGGGTCTTTGCCGCGTCGCACCAGCTTGCGCTTGACGAGCCCATCGACGACATAGACGAGCGTCGACGGAGCAACCCCCATCAGCCGGCTGATTTCGGCCATCGAAGTGATTCCATGCGAGAGGTGACGGAGAATCCCATGCTCGATGGAGCTGATGCCGGAGCCGTGGGTATCAAGGTGAGATTGCAGATCGGCGCGCGCGACCTTGGTGATGATCGAGCACAAAAGCCGTATCCGGTTCGCTAGAGCGACGGTGTCGGGGGAAGCAGGAATTTGGACTATATTGTTCATTTCGAATGATTCAAAATGAACAATATCTCCAATCGGACGCTGCTGTCAAGAATTGGCCATCCAGGCGCAGGTTGAGGCTGTGTGCTTCTTCCCATCCGTCCGTCCGCCCGAGAAGACTGCCAAATCCTCCGGCAACTGAACGTTTCGGCGGATTTCTCGGTTGCCGAGCCCGGACGCGAACAGGAGGCCGCCCTGCGCCTGGGTCGCATCGGTTTCGATCACGTGAGGGGATATCTGCGTGGAGGTATGGAAGCCTTGGCCCAACGGCCCGATCTGGTTTGGCCGACCGAGCGTGTCGACCCCCATATCATCGCCGAGGAATCAGCCGCTTCAGCGCCACAGCAGTCGGTTCCGCTGATTCTGGACGTCAGAAATCCGCGCGAATGGGCAGCGCGGCACATTCCCGACAGCGTCAATATTCCACTGAATCACTTGCAGGAGCGCATCGCTGAGGTTCCTCGCGATCGCCGCATCGCAGTTCACTGCGCCGGCGGCTATCGCTCCTCGGTTGCTGCCGGCATTCTTCACCAGCACGGGATCACGAAGCTCATCGAGTTAGCTGGTGGGCTCGCCGCGTGGGAAGCCGCAAAACTTCCCGTAGTCGCTCAGGCCTGACTCTCCTCTTTGCGGAAATCGAGCCCCGCATCGAGCTCCGACAATGGTGCGTAGAATTTCCGCACTTTCCTCACCGCGCGTGCAAATCAGGCAATCGTTGGCGCAAAGGGTTCTCGGTACTCATCCGTCCAGATTCTGAAAGAGCCGGCTTTGCTGGAAGGCGGCAGCATCGCAATACCGCCCAGCGGCTTCCGGGGACTACCCCAGCATTTCAAGAAACTGGCGTACCTCAACCGGCGCCCGACAGGCGACGACGGCCTTGCGCCCCCACGCCAGCGCCTCGTCCAGGTCAGCGGCCTCCAGGATCCAAAAACCACCCACGTGCTCCTTGGCTTCCAGATACGGCCCGTCCGTGATGAGCACCTCGGCCTTGGGCTGCGCTCGCAGCGTCTTCGCCCGGGCGGCGGGCTGCAGGCCGCCAGCGAAGAACCTCGCACCAGCAGCTCCCATCTCCTCGTTGAGTACATCGATATCGCGCATCATCGCTTCACCCTCGAGCGAGGGGTCGTAGTTGTCGGGGTGGTGAATCGCAACCAAATACTGCGGCATGATTTTCTCCTGTAACGAGGCCGAGCCGGTTTCGCTGGTGGGGTGCTCACGGCTTTCGCTCGTGTTGGCGCGACGGGTGAGCAGTGCCGCTCGGCAGGCTGCTGTATGGGATCTCGCGCACCTCGCCTGACACCCGGCAGGCGATGGCACTCTTGCGGGCCCACGCCAGCGCCTCGTCCATGTCTTCGGCTTCCAGTATGCAAAAACCACCCACGTGCTCCTTGGCTTCCAGAAACGGGCCGTCGGTGATGCGCACTTCGCCATTAGGCTGTGCCCGAAGCGACTTCGCGCTGCTGGCTGGGGAGAGGCCGCCTACTAAGAGCCTGACACCGGCAGCGATCATCTCCTCGTTGAGCACGTCGATAGCGTGGACTGTAGCTTCGTCCACTGTGGACGGATCGAAGTTGTCGGGGAGGTAATTCACAACCATATACTGTGGCATAACTTCTCCTTTTATCCAGTCGTGGCCTTCGGGCGGGCTGCACTGGCCTGCCTTCACTATAACGACGAATGGACTCACCCGAATTCTACGAATGGTCTGAGATTTTCTAGCCCTGGCAAGAAGCTGTGAAGCTATTGAGGAGAGCGAAGACCTCGAAGATGAAGCCGAATAAACCCAGCCGCACAGCGCTGATGATCGCCCGACAACGAGCTGCTCACCAGGTGCTCGATCATGGCTCAATCCTCGATGACCCATTTGCCATGAACATCCCGCGTGCAGACGAAAAGGACGTGCTTCAATTTGCGAACCAACACCCCCTGGCCAGCATCGGACGTCTGTTCACCGCTGCGCGCAGCCGGATTGCGGAAGATGCTTTGTCAAGAGCTGTCGCAAGAGGGGTTCGGCAGATCGTGATCCTTGGCGCCGGACTCGACACTTTCGCTCTGCGGAATCCTCATGGCGGACTAGAGATCTATGAGGTGGACCACCCCGCGACGCAGGAAGGTAAACGCGAGCGCCTGGCCGAAGCTCAAATCGCGCTTCCGTCCTGGCTTATCTTCGTGCCAGTCGATTTCGAGCAGGATGATCTGGAAGCGAAGCTCGCCGCTGCAGGCTTTCAACAGAACTCGCCCGCGTTTTTCACCTGGCTCGGAGTTGTGCCCTATCTGACAGAGGACGCCATCGGCCGCACTCTGGATTACCTGTCTTCGATCCAGAACTCGGAGGTGGTCTTCGACTACACGGAACCTCCCGAGGCATTCTCAGAAGAGCTGAGGCAAATTGAAAAGGCGCGGGCGGAGCAGCTTGAGAAAATGGGTGAGCGTTCGGCCACCCGTTTCGAGCCGGCTGGCATGGCGGCGATTCTTCGCGCGCACGGATTCTGTGACCTCGAAGACATCGATTTCCAGGAGATCGTGTCCAGGTTAGGCAGCGCCGTTCAAGGACTCGCACCCGGACATGCTGGTCTTCATGTTGTCCACGCGAAACACTAGGACCGAATTCGTCCAGTCGATTGCACCGTTCGGTCCACCGACGAAGCCATCGAGCTACATTAACACTTCATTCGTTGGAATCGTTGACAGTTGCTTAAACCTGATTCTCGTGAATGCCAGTGATGAGGAGCCACGCGGCTGAAATGAAAAAGGCGAAGGAGAGTACCATCGCTGCGGAGGCCACGTAAAGTCCGGCAACATATCCTGAGGTAAGTAAGACCGAACCGATGATCTGAGCTACGTAACAAGATGTCCCCACGATGAAGCGACCGATGCTGAGCCCCACGGAGCTTCTGCCCATTTTTGTAGCCTGGACATATA
The DNA here is from genome assembly GCA_964585715.1 of uncultured Occallatibacter sp. Lineage (GTDB taxonomy): Bacteria > Acidobacteriota > Terriglobia > Terriglobales > Acidobacteriaceae > Telmatobacter. Next base: position 17,712 of record CAZPEZ010000012.1, on the reverse strand, counting down.
CCCGTATGTAAGTGATCGTCGGAACGAGTGTAACGACCAACCATTCAACGCCGATCCATTGATAGCTTTGCTTCCCAATGAGGGCGAATGCACAGATCATGAAGACGGCAGTGAAGCCCGTCAATGTTGCTATGGCACGATTCTTATGGGTTGCATCCCGAGTGATGATCGAAAGATTCATCGACATGGCTATAAACACTAGGCCCGCGAGAGCTGCCGCTCCGCCTCCTACCATCACGAAGAAATTGTTCCATTGGTCGATACCCATTGCACTTTACGATACTGGAAGGCAAATAAATCGGCTATCTTCTTCGTTCCGGCAGCCCTTTAGTTCTAAGCACAAATCAAACATCTTGCCTCACTCTCGGTATCTGCTCTAGTTTTCTCGACAGCAATTCGTGCTCCCGGCGGTTCTCCGTCATCGCAATGGCGCGTTGCAGCTCTTCGCGAGCTTCGCCATATCGTCCTAGCTTCACAAGCAGATCTCCCCTGACACTGGGGAGCAGATGATAGTTGGCCAGCGCGGGCTCAGCCGCAATAGCATCCAGCGCATGGAGTCCAGCGGCCGGTCCGTATGCCGGGCCGGATGCCATGCCGACTGCCACTGCGCGGTTCAGCGCCACAATCGGAGATGGGCTGACCTGAAGCAGGGCATCATAGAGAAGAACGATACGCTCCCATTCGGTCTCCGCTGCGGTCTTGGCTCGCGCGTGACAGGCAGCAATCGACGCCTGCAGGGCGTAACTGTGGGCTCCGCCACCCAGCTTCTGCGCCCGATGGAGCGCAGCCATTCCTCGCTGGATCTGTGCGTAGTCCCACAAAGAACGGTTCTGTTCCGACAAGAGAACGGCTTCTCCTGTTGATCCGCGACGCGCCGCGGTACGCGACGCCTGCAGTTCCATAAGCGCCTGGAGACCATGGACCCCAGACTCTTCGGGTAGAAGCTCCGCCAGCATGCGCGCAAGCCGCAGTGCCTCGTCACAGAGTTCAGCCCGCATCCACTCCTCTCCAGAGGTTGCGGTGTATCCCTCGTTAAAGATCAGATAGACCACGGACAGTACAGATTCAACCCGCTTTCTCAACTCATCGCCGCGCGGAGTCTCAAAGGGAATATGGGCTTCGGAGAGTGTCTTCTTGGCTCGAAAGATGCGTTGTCCTAGAGTCTTCTCCGGCACCAGGAAAGCTCGCGCAATCTCGGCTGTTGTGAGGCCGCAGGCCAGGCGCAGCGTCAGCGCAACGCGCCCTTCGACGGCCAGTACCGGATGGCAGGCGGTAAAGATGAGGCGGAGAACGTCATCGTCGATGACCTGGTCCAGAGCTTGATCCATTGCTTCACCGAGCCTCTGCTGCTGGAATTCCAGCTCTCGCTCAATCTCTCCGTGCTTTATTTCAAGCATCCGCACGCGACGCAGAGAGTCCAGGGCGCGCCGCTTCGCGGCAGTCATCAGCCACGCGGCAGGTTTTTCTGGAACACCTTGATCCGGCCATTGTTCGAGAGCTGCAACAAGCGCATCCTGAGCGAGTTCCTCTGCAATGCCGATGTCGCGGGTAACGCGAGCGATCCCGGCGATGAGACGTGTCGATTCGATCTTCCACACCGCCTCAATCGTCCTGTGGATGTCGCTCATGCTTTGCCGGCCGCCGCGTTTGCAAGGTCATTGAAGCCCTCCGCTGCCTTCTGTACGTCTGCAGGGAAATCGGCCGTCTCGAAGATTTGGCGTACCTCGATCATCTCGTGGTTCGACATCGGTGCTCGCTTGGCCCATTCGATCGCCTCTTCTCGTGAGCGTACCTGGATGATCCAGTAACCGCCGCCGATGATCTCCTTGGCTTCGGCAAATGGGCCATCTGTCACTGTGGCCTTGCCATCGGTGTAGGCAACGCGAGCCCCGGTCGAAGGGGGAAGCAGTCCATCGAGCGCGAGCAGCACGCCTGCCTTCTGCAGGCTCTTGTTGTACTCCATCATCTTGGCCACTGCCTCCGCGCTGGGGACTGCGTCCGGGGCCGCCGCCTCATACCCCTTCGGGATCACCATCATCATGAAACGCATATCTCTCACTCCTCGGCCTTGATTCGAGCTGCATTGCCGTTCTATATGCACGTCGAACGGGCTCCGACAATTTCTACCACTCAAGCATAGAAAAGCTGCTCCGAAGGATGCCTGCAGGGTCAGCTTCCGTCGAGCGTCGATACCCCCGGAACCTCTCGCTCAGAGCATCGTCATGAGTTGTGGGTAGTTGGCGAGTCGGCGGCCTTGCCCTTCAACTGGCTTCCGCAATAGGCAGCGCACTTTTCACAATTCTTCTTGCGAAGAATTTCCCCTCGTCGGCGCATCATCGGTGAATGAGCCTCCTGCGCGACCTCGCCGCTCGACAAAGCGGAGGCGCAGCGGACCGATCAGGAAGGGCTACCCCCCACCCCTCTCCTACCACCGACCTCCCTGGGATGACCGATCCGGAAGGGAAGGAAACCGACGAGCACTTCACCACATGCTGTCCGCTGGTCAAGAAGAAATATCTGGAAAGCGAGCAGGGAAGGGAAGTGGTTTGCACTTCAGCGAAGAAATACGTATGTGATTGATGGAAATATAGTTAACATGGATTTTCCGCGCAACGTGCCCGCGCTGCGAGCGAAAGTAGACCGCTCTCGTCTCGTGCGAGCGAAGCAGAAAAGGCCTTCAAAGAGCCATTTCGCTTTCTCGCTATTTTTGCCAATCTATCGGGATCGCGCCAGGCGGGCTTTTCGCTTCAAGATTATTTATCTAAAGAATATTGAAATTGCGCCACATCGTGCGCAAAATGAATGCGAGGCCTCAGCCTCGCGTTCCACTCCCTCCCTGATCCCAATTCCGTGCGATTCCGAACCCCTTAAACCCGATCACTGTCCGACTAGCGCCGCGAGGCGATCCGCAATCCGCTCCGCCGCGCCCGCACGCGCCTGCGTCTTCGCCGCCGAGGCCATCTCCGCCAGCCTTTCCGGACTGGCCAGAAGATCGCGCAAGACCGCGAGCAGCGTCTCCGGCGTCGCGAGGTCCGGTTCGGTCAGCATCACCGCTGCGCCAGCCTTTGCCATCTCCTCGGCGTTACGCTTTTGATGGTCATCGGCCGACTTCGCAAAGGGAACTAACAGCGCCGGCTTCCCTGCTGCGGCCAGTTCAGCTACCGTGGAGGCCCCGCTGCGCGCCATCACCAGATGCGCGCGCCCGAACTCCGTGGGCATGTCATCGAGAAACGCGCTGACCTTCCATCGCTGCGCATCGGCTCCGCTCGCCGCGAACGCTGCCAGGGTTGGTTCCACGTGCTTCGCACCGCACTGGTGCAGCACCGTCAGTCCTGGAACCGCATCGAGCAGGCCAGCGATGATCTTCGGCAGCGTCTGATTGAAGAGCCGCGCGCCCTGCGATCCGCCAAACACCAGCAGATGTGGCGCAGCTTTTGGATCGGGCGCGGCGAGCCCGAAGAATCCAGGCCGCACCGGAATTCCCGTCACCTCGGCGTTGCGAAACCAGCGCGCCGCCGCAGGGAAGTTGACCGCTGCAGCCTGCACGCGCTTCCCTGCCAGCCGATTCGCCATGCCTGGCATCGCGTTCGGCTCGAACAGCATCGTTGGCACGCGCATGAACAAAGCTGTCGCAACTCCGGGTCCTGACGCGTAGCCGCCGATTCCGAGCACAACCTGCGGCTTGTATTCCCTGATCAGCTTCCGGCACGCAAACAAACTCGCCGGTATGTCCACGAGCGTGCGCAGCCGCGTCGCGAGCGAGACTTGATTCAGCGGACCGACCTTGATCAGCTCGAGAGGGAAGCCAGCCTGCGGAACCAGGCGGGTTTCAAGCCCGCGCTCCGTCCCGACGAACAGGACTTCGGCCTGATGCCGCGCAACCAGCTCGCGCGCCACCGCCAGCGCCGGAATGATGTGTCCGCCGGTGCCGCCGCCCGCGATGAGAACCCGCAATGCCAAGATCCGCCTCCGCTTCCAGTCTCGCAGAGACAGCGCGGCGCCGCGGCAGGGAATCCAGACCTGCAACGGAGGAAGCAAGCGTTGGAGGCTCGGGACCAGCCAGATCGGGTCGGTATGTCGAGGCTCGTAGGTCAGGCTTCAGCCCTGACAAGAAGGACACGAAAAAGCCCGTCTGCCGAAGCAGACGGGCCAGATGCCTTGTTCAGGCCAGGGGGAACTCGAGAGACTTACCGGTGTCCACCACCACCGCCGCCGTGGAATCCGCCGCCGCCGAAGCCACCGACATGGCCTCCGCTAAAGCCGCCGACATGTCCACCGCCGGCATAGCCACCGACGTGACCGCCGCCGGCATAACCATGGGCTACTCCACCGCCATAGGCACGGACTCCGCCGTTATACACTCCGCCACGGTATCCGCCGTAATATCCACCGCGATAGCCGTATCCGCCGCGAAAACCGTAGCCGCCGTAGCCCCAGCCGCGGTGGTACCAGGGACCAGCGCCGATGAAGAGACCGCCCGCGAACCAGCTCGGCCCATAGTAGCCGTAAGGCGCGCACGCATACGGGTAGTAAGCGTAATAGCCCCAGGCGCAATCCGGGGGACCATAGGCATACGGAGCGGCAACGACCGCCGGACCAACGCCAACGCCGACTGCCACCTGCGCATTTGCCGTCGATGCCAACACAAACGGCACAGCCAGCAGCATTGCCATCAGAACCAGCCGAAACCTTTTCATCAAATTCCTCCTTGTGCTGTCCGCCCTTGCCGGACCTCGGAACCAGAGCGTCGCTCCGATTCAGCACCCGCCGGTCCCGGACTCTCTGTCCCAACCGGCTTCTGTCTATTTGAACAGCGGTTGAGGGTTTTAGTTGCGGTAGTTTTTTCAGATTGATGCGCGGTAATTCCCTACGCGAGCTGATTCTTGCCGAATCCGTCCGGCCCCCAGCGCATCGCGGTGGCAAAGACTTCAACGGATCGACATCCACGCTAAACGCAGAGCGGCCCCTCCGGGGAGGAGAGGCCGCTGTCATCGCAGGTGCCAGCGAGGAGCCTTACCTGCGGAAACGGTCATGATCCCAGTCACGATGATCGCGATACCAATCCCGATCGCGAACGAAGTCGTGACGGTAACCCAAGCCTACAACCGGTCCGCGTACACCGACAAACGCCCAGCGCCCCGGCACCCAATAGCCATTGGCATAGTAGCCGGCGGTCCACTCGTATCCCGGGCCGGGGCAAGGGGGAACATACGCTACCGGCGCGCCGACGTACACGCCAAACTCGGCGGCCTTCGCCTGTGTCGATGCCATTCCCAATCCGCCCGCCACCAGCGCTGCACCCAGCATCCATGTCTTTGTGCTGAACATATCTCCTCCATACCACCCAGCCCGATCTCGCATCGGCTAGTCCGGTTTTCGATCTCGCTTCAGGTTTGGATCCTGCTCACCCTCAGCACGCCGGTCATGTCCCGATTGAACAGTGGATTCAACTGGGTGTTGCGGTGCCAGCGCGAAAATAAAGAGCCGCAACTTTGGCGCCGCGCAGTGTTTATCGCGCTCTGAACGTCAACCGAAAGATGGAGAGACGCGGATGGTAGAGTGATCTTTTCGACTCAATGTTCACGACGTCGCAGCACGCGCACTTCATCGGAATCGGCGGCATCGGCATGAGCGGCATCGCCGAGATTCTGCTGAGCCTCGGTTTCAAGGTTTCCGGTTCCGATCTCCGCCGCAGTCCAGTGACGGACCGTCTCGCCAAGCTTGGTGCGACGATCTACGAGGGCCACGCTGCGCACAATGTCGTTGGCGCAACGGTGGTCGTGACCAGCTCGGCGGTTTCGGCTACGAATCCGGAAGTTTTGGAGGCGCGCGAGCGCAAGATCCAGGTCATCCAGCGCGCCGAGATGCTGGCCGAGCTGATGCGTCTCAAATACGGCATCGCGATTGCCGGGATGCATGGCAAGACGACGACCACCTCGATGGTGGCGGCGGTGCTGGCCGCGGGGGGCCTTGATCCGACGGTGGTTGTTGGCGGACGCGTCGACGCCCTTGGCTCTAATGCGAAGCTCGGCGCGAGTCAGTTCCTCGTGGCCGAGGCTGACGAGAGCGATCGCTCCTTTCTCAAGTTATCGCCGATCCTCTCTATCGTGACCAACCTCGATCGAGAGCATATGGATTGCTACCGCGACATGGCCGATGTCGAACAGGCCTTTCTCACCTTCATGGATAAGGTGCCGTTCTATGGCGCGGTCACCGCGTGCCTCGATAACCCGCAGCTTGCTGCGATGCTTCCTCGCGTACATCGCCGCGTCCTTACCTATGGAGTCGCTCCCGAGGCGGACTACAGCCTCGAGTTCCTGGAGTCTCAACCGGATAGTTTCAACTGTTTCCGTGTGGTTACGAAGGGCGGCGCGCTCGGCCCCTTTGAACTGCATGTTCCGGGACGGCATAACGTGTTGAATGCAACGGCGGCCGTGGCCATTGCCCATCAGCTTCAAGTGAGTCAGGAGAAGATTGCCGAAGGACTACGTAGTTTTTGCGGAGTGGATCGACGTTTTCAGCGGCGCGGAACCGTGCACGGCATTACCGTGGTCGACGACTATGGCCATCATCCCACCGAGATTCGCGCGACCCTGGCTGCGGCGCGCGAGGCCACCCACGGACAGATTCATGTTGTTTTCCAGCCGCATCGCTACTCGCGGACCCGCGATCTGCTCGACGAGTTTGGTGCGGCGTTCACGGATGCAGACTCCGTGGTCGTGCTGCCCATCTACGCGGCGAGTGAAGAACCGCTTCCCGGCATCACAGCCGAGTTGCTCGCCGAGCGCGTCAAAGGGCCTCGTGTCCAGTATGCGCCGGACTTCCCATCCGCGATCTCGGCTGTCTGCACCGATGCCAGGGACGGCGATCTGGTCCTGACCCTCGGCGCCGGGAGCGTGAGCCAGATTGGCCCGCAGATTCTCACTGCGCTGGAGCAGTCCGCTCTATCCTGAAATCAGAGCTCGATCCATTCGTCAGGAAATCGTCGGACACCCTGCTCAATCGTTTCACTTGCGTCATCCTGCCCTGCTATGATGCGGCGGGTGTTTTTGTGGGCCTGAAGGTTGTCTAGGGCACAAGGGAGCAGCTATGGGGAAGAGTTCACGCAGAGGGTTCTTGAAGTCGGCCACTGGAACAGCAGCAGCTATGGCACTGGCGAATCGCCTGCCGGTATGGGCGCAGGCCAGCGGGTCGGTCAAAGTTTGGAGCACCTATCGCGACAAGAGGCACGTAGAAGGCGCGCCTCTGACATGGAAGCCTCTGGGCGATGTGAGCGCTGAAGCGATCGTACTGAATCCTTCGGCCGTCAAGCAAGCGGTGCTCGGCTTTGGCGCGGCGATGACCGACTCCTCCTGCTATGTGTTGAGTCGCATGAGCGATGCCGAGCGTGCGCCGCTGATGCACGAGCTCTTCGATCCGCAAGAACTGGCGATGAATGTGTGCCGCACCTGCATCGGGGCGAGCGACTATGCGCGCAACGTCTACTGCTTCGACGACAGCACGGAACCCGATCCCGAGTTGAAGAAGTTCTCCATCGACCACGACAAAAAGTACATTCTGCCGATGCTGCGCGAGGCACGTAAGGCGAATCCGGATCTGTTTCTCTTCTCGTCGCCGTGGAGCCCTCCGGCATGGATGAAGCCCAACAACTCCATGCTGGGCGGCGCCATGCGCAAGACCAGTTTCGCGCCCTATGCGCAATACTTCGTCAAGTTCCTCGAAGGCTACAAGGCCGAGGGCGTTGCCATCGACGCGGTTACGGTGCAGAACGAGACCGACGCGGAGCAGGAAGGCAACATGCCCGCCTGTCTGTGGGCGCAGGAGCAGGAGATGGATTTCGTGAAGAACCATCTCGGGCCGGCGCTGCGCAAGACCGGCGCCTCGACCAAGATATGGGTTCTCGACCACAACTACAGCCTGTGGGGAAGAGCCATCGACGAACTCAGCGATTCCGGTGTCTACGAATACGTCGACGGTATCGCCTGGCACGGCTATGTTGGTGAGCACTCTGCGATGACGCGCGTGCACGCTGCATTCCCGCAGAAGAACGCGTACTGGACCGAAGGCGGACCCGATATCAACCAGCCAGACTACGAGACCGACTACACCAAGTGGGCCGAGGCCTTTAACGGAATCCTCAACAACTGGGCGCGTTCGATTACTTCGTGGAACATCGCACTCGATGAAAAGGGCAAGCCGAATATCGGGCCGTTCTCGTGCGGCGGTCTTGTCACAGTAGAGGACGGCAGCCATAAGGTGACGCGCAGCGGTCAGTACTGGGCCTTCGCGCACTACTCGAAGCACGTCAAGGTCGGGGCACACGTGTTTGCGAGCGATGGTTTGGGCTACGACGGTGCCGGCGGCTCCGTGTCGCACGCAGCGTTTCACAACCCGGGCGGCAGCAAGGTCGTCACTCTGGCCAACACAGGCGAACAAAGGCGGGTGCAACTGGTGCTTGGCGCGAAGATGCTGGAGATCGACGTGCCTGCCGACTCCGTACATACGCTGGAGTGGGCGTGACGGACTGAAGAGGTAAACCAAGCCACGAGAATGCGTGGGGTAGCTTCACCGCACCTAGACGTACGCACATCTTTGGGACCGTAACGGTGCGGATTCCCCTTGTCGCCGGGCCCGGAAAACCCACACAACCGCGCTCTATAGTTGAGGCTGGCGGCTCATACATAGGCGTGGCGACTCACGGTAGTAACCGAACTCGGTCCTTCGTTTGGGAGGATGATGCGCCTGCGGAATCCCGCTTCCGCCGCGTACAGCAAGCTGCGCCTTCGGCCAGCCGCGGTCTGCCTTTTGAAGTCGACGACCTTGATGGCGACGAGCCCCGCAAGCGTCGTTCTTCTCCGCCGGGGAACCCGTGGTGGCGTCCAGCGACCACTTGGGGCCGTGCTTTCCTCGGGTTCGGATTCCTTGTCGTTGCCTGTGCCTTTGCCTACGCCTATCACGAGTGCAAGGTCTTCTTCGACCATGATTCGCGCTTCCGCATCGCCGGGACAGCCAATATCCAGGCCGTCGGGCTTGCCGATGTGAATCGATCTGAGATTCTTTCGGTCTTCGGCGAAGACATCGGGCGCAACATCTTCTTTGTGCCGCTTGCGGAGCGCCGCACGCAACTGGAGCAGATTCCCTGGATTCAGCAAGCCACGGTCATGCGCCTGCTTCCCGAGCAGATTCGCGTTTCAATTGTCGAGCGCCAGCCGGTGGCCTTCGTGCGCCACGGCCAGCAGATCGGCCTGGTCGATAGCAACGGCGTTTTACTGAATATGCCTGCGGGGCTGATGAGCCAGCACCACTACTCGTTTCCTGTTCTTGCGGGAATCGATGCCGGCGATCCTCTGCCCTCACGCAGGGCGCGCGTGGAACTCTATCAGCGCTTGATGAGTGAGCTCGACGCCGGTGGCCAGCACTTCTCCGATCAGATCTCGGAGATCGATCTCACCGACCCTGAAGACGCGCGGGTTCTCATGCCGGAGCAGGGAACCGACGTGCTCGCCCATTTCGGCGAAGATCATTTTCTCGAGCGCTATCAGCGCTACAAGGCGCACATTGCCGAGTGGCGTCAGCAGTATCCGAAGCTTGCGGCAGTCGATCTCCGCTACGAGCAGCAAATTGTGCTGGAGATGAAGCAGGGGCAAACCAGTGCGCAGCCTGCGCTCAGCGCGGAGAAGCTCGCGCCGGTAGCGCCCAAAACCATTGACCAACCTGCCCAGAGCACGAAGCCCGATCCGGCCAAGCGCGCCAGTGTCGATCCGCCGGCTCCAAGCCAGGCCGTCAAGAAGCCGGTATTTGCGCACGCTGTCGTCGTCCATCACCCGAGCAGTAAAAAGCTCGCCAAACCGATGAAAAACGCCGCCGCGAAGAACAGAGACAAAAAGCACGCGCCGACGAAAGTGGCTGCTCGCAAGCCGACCCAACCGAAACCCTCAGCCAAACCCCATACCCCCGCACCGGCGGCCACGGGGCAGTGAGTTATGACGATGAACCGCAAGCCGGACGACCTGATCGTTGTGCTCGACGTAGGCAGCGCCTGGACGCGCGTGATTGCCGCCGACCTGAATGAAAGTGCACTGCGCTATCGCGGTCACGGCATCGTCGAATCAGCGGGCATGCGCAGGGGGCTGATCTCGGATCTGGGGCCGGCTGCCAAAGCAGTGAAAGCGGCCAGCGAGCGCGCCGAATGGGTCGCCCGAGCAAACATCGACGAGTGTGTGGTGGGCGTTGGCGGTCCGCACATCCGCGGCCTGAATACCAACGGTGGCTTCGATCTCGGCAGCCGCATGCGCGAAATCACTCGCGAAGATGTGCGGGTTGCGATTGACCGCGCACGCGCCGTCGAACGTCCCCCGGATCGCGAGATCCTGCACTTGTTGCCTCGTCAGTTCATTCTCGATGAGCAACCGGGCATCTTCGATCCTGTGGGCATGGTCGGGGCGCGGCTCGAAGTCGACCTGCATATTGCCACCTGTTCCGGCAGCGCGCTGCAAAGCATCGTCACCTGCGCCAACCGCGCCGGCCTCGAAGTCACCGAAGCCGTTCTGGAATCCGTCGCCGCCGCGGAAGCCACGATCTCGGCCGACGAGCGGGAACTCGGCGTCTGCCTGCTGGATATCGGGGCGCACTCGAGCGACCTGCTTGTGTTCTTCGAAGGCGCCGTGGTGCACACGGCATCGGTTCCGATCGGCGGCGCGCATTTTACGAATGACCTTGCCGTCGGTCTGCAGATGCCCACAACCCAGGCCGAAGACCTGAAACGCCAATTCGGTCATTGTGTCGTGACCGCTGTTCCACAGGAAGCGGAGATAGAGATCGCTAATCCACAGCCTCAGCGTCTTGCATTGCGCGATGTTGCTGAGATACTGGAGCCGAGGGCGCGCGAACTGATGCACTTCGTCAAAGAGAGCCTGCGCCAGGGCGGTGTGGTGGACGCGCTCGGAGCTGGTTGCGTGCTGACCGGCGGCGGAGCTTCGCTACCGGGCTTGCTGGATGTGACTGAGACCCAGCTCCGTGTTCCCGCGCGTACCGGCATGCCGGTGCGCCTTTCGAATATGCCCGGAGAACTGGTGAATCCCGCTTTTGCGATGCCGATCGGAATGCTCTTGTATGCGCACCGCACACGCGTGACCCGTGCAGCAGAGAGCAACAGCCTGCGCGCAAAGCTGCGCGCGGTTTTTGCAGCGAATTTCTAGGGGGGACCATGCCACGCGCCAAGAGGGAGGAGCCAGCCGCGATGCAACAGACCAACGAAGCCGGAGAGATGCGCATTCAATTTCACGATGAGAGCGTGCGCGGAGCCCACATCAAGGTAATCGGAGTCGGCGGCGGCGGCGGTAACGCTGTCAATCGGATGATCCAGGCCGGCCTCGAAGGTGTAGAGTTTATCGCGGCCAACACCGATGTACAGGCGCTCAAGCTCTCGCAGGCCCCCATCAAGCTCCAGCTCGGCGTGCGTCTGACTTCGGGCCTCGGCGCCGGCGCAAATCCTGATGTAGGCCGCCGCGCAGCTCTCGAAGATTCGGAAAAGATCATCGAGGCGCTCGAAGGCGCGGACATGGTCTTCGTTACTGCCGGACTCGGCGGTGGAACCGGCACCGGCGCGGCTCCGGTCATCGCATCCCTCGCCAGCGAGATGGGCATTCTCACCGTCGCGGTCATCACGCGCCCCTTCGCATTTGAGGGTAAGCGCCGCCTCCAGCAGGCTGAGCGTGGTCTCAAGGAACTGCTCGAGAGCGTCGACACGATGATCGTGATTCCCAATGAGAAGCTTCTTGCGGTAGCCAAGGATACGGGCTTCTTCGAGAGTTTCCGCATCGCCGACGATGTGCTGCGCCAGGGCGTCCAGGGAATTTCCGACATTATCACCATTCCCGGCATCATCAACCGCGACTTTGCCGACGTGAAGACCACGATGGCCGGCATGGGCCACGCCGTGATGGGCACGGCGGTCCGCTCGGGTGACAATCGGGCCGTCGAGGCGGCGCAGGCTGCTATGGCTTCGCCGCTGCTTGAGGCCGGTGCGATCGACGGAGCCCGCGGCATTCTCATCAATATCACCGGTTCGAGTTCGCTGAAGCTCTCTGAGGTCAACCAGGCCTCGACTCTTATCCAATCCTCGGCCCATGAGGACGCGAACATCATCTTCGGCGCGGTGCAGGACGAGCGTATGGGCGATGAGGTCAAAATCACCGTGATTGCCACCGGTTTCCGCGATCAGATGCCCGAGCGCCGCGCGCGGATGCTCAGTGTCGAAGAGGCACCCGTGGTCTCCGTCCCAGTGATGGCTCCGGACGGCTGGATGCGCGATCCCTCCCAGACGGTAACGGTTTCATCGGCGCCCGCAGCGCCTCGCTTCATGAGCGAAGACGAAGACATCGGTTCCGAAGAGGAAGAGCCGGCGTTGGTGGCGGCATCTGCCGTTCCACGCAAGGCGCGTGCTGCCGAAGAGACAGAGTTTGTCTCCGCCGCGGCCCGCCCCAAGTTTGCCGAACTGTCCGAGCCGCCGGCTCAAGAGTACGTGTCCGAGCCGGAGATGAGGACCCGCTCTTCCGCTCCTGCGGACGATTGGGCCGCGCCCTCCGCCGGAGTGCGGATTACAGAACCGGACACCGGCACGGAACGCGATCTGGATGTCCCGGCGTTCATGCGCCGCATCCAGTTCTAGAATCTGCGATAGGCGATGGCGGGCACCCCAGGGCCGCCTTTGCCGAGGGGTCCAGGCGACACGTATCATCTGGTTCTTCGGTAACCTGGGTCACTGAGGGGATTCTTGTCCCGCTCAAAGAATAGGGGCAGGATTGAATTACGGCCCTGCTGTGGCCGATATCTTTATTATTGATTCGATATTTGGGAATTTCAAAGAATCGGTTATCGTAGAGCTACGTCATTGCAGCGCCAGGGGAAAGCCGTTTCCGGCTGGCTTGCTGGACCAAAGCAAGCCGCAAGAGACAGAGGTCGGAGGATGTTGAGTAGATGAGATTGTCTCGTGTGCTGGCCGGTGGGATCACTTTGTTTGGGCTTACGTTAATGGCGGCAGCGCTGGATGCGCCGCAAACCCTCCACCACAGCCGCTCGGGCACTCAGCACCTGACGGTAGCCAAACACCCCAGAGCTCACCATTCGGCGCATCATTCCACCTCGACAGCTGCCGCAGCCCACGCCAGGGGGACCGCAACGAGATTGCATGCGACTGTGCGCCGTGCCTCCCTGCGTGTTCATCGCCATCGGTATTACGAGCGCTTTACCGCCAGCTCCTTTGCATCCGGCGATATCTTCGCCGATGACATCACTGCTGGCGAGAACCCGATTGTTCGGCAAGCCGCCATCGACGCCCTGGGCGACATGAACGGCACCGCCGTTGTGATCGACCCGTCGAATGGCCGCATCCTGGCGATGGTGAACCAGAAGCTGGCCCTTTCGCCCGGTGCCGAACCCTGCTCGACGATCAAGCTCACGGTCGCTCTGGCCGCGCTCTCCGAAGCGATCGTAACCCGCGATACTATGGTCCATTTGCCTGGCTTCCGCATGAGCATGACCCAGGCGCTGGCCCACAGCAATAACCTTTATTTTGAAGAGCTGGGCCGCGAACTGGGATTCGACCGAGTGCGCCATTATGCCACCCAGTTCGGCTTGGGGGAATTGGCCGGCTATAACATCTCCGGCGAACAGCTGGGGGTCTACCCCGACGAGCCCATCCCAGCCTCCGAGGGCGGCGTGGGGCGCATGTGCAGCTTCGGCCAGGGCGTTTCGCTGACGCCTCTGCAGCTCGGCGCATTCGTTGCTGCCATCGCCAATGGCGGAACGCTCTACTACCTGCAGCATCCCACCTCTCCGATGGACGTCGCCAGCTTCGAGCCCAAGATCAAGCGGACTCTGGATATCGCGAAATTCGTCCCCGATCTTCAGGATGGGATGGCGGGTGCCGTCGAGTATGGAACCGCACGCCGTCTCCGCGCCAATTTTCAAGAGTTCCCCGTCTTTGGCAAAACCGGAACCTGCTCTGACAGTGGGACCCGGTTCGGTTGGTTCGCCTCCTATTCGCAAACGCCTCTCGGTGCTCTAGTCACGGTCTTCTTCCTGGAGGGCGGTCGTCCAACGTTCGGACCCCGCGCCGCCGAACTTACAGGGGAGTTTTACCGGAACCTGGAGGATCGCAATTACTTTGCCGACAAGGGCTCGACCGCCTCTGCGGCGGAACCGGCATCAGCGCCGGCCGAACCGATCCAGCAGCAATAGGGTCCCCGACAGATTCAATGAGCGAATAGGCCGCCTGGTGGCGGCCTTTCGCTCTTGGAGCTCCGATCACAACTTCGGGTGAAGCCAAATTCAATTTGCGTCATCGTATACTTAGCTACCCCCGCGCGGGCTGAAGCCGCGCGAGTCAATTCCCTTATGGCGCTGCCAACGCACATCCTCCTCAGCTATGGGTACCTCCTGCTCTTCGTCTGGGTTTTGGTCGAGCAGCTAGGGATTCCTCTTCCCGCCACGCCGGTTCTGCTCGCTGCAGGCGCTCTCTCCGCTGAACACTCACTCAGCTTTCCTCTCGCTTTGCTTGCCGGGGTTTTAGGTTGCGTGACTGCGGATACGAGCTGGTTCTTGATCGGTCGGCGTTTCGGCCATCATGTATTGCGTATCCTTTGCAAACTTTCGCTCGAACCGACGATCTGCGTGAGGAAAACGCAGGACTCCTTTGGAAGTCGGCGCGAAGGTACGCTGATGATCGCCAAGTTCGTGCCGGGCCTCGCCACGCTCGCACCGCCCGTAGCGGGCCAGCTGGGCATGAAGTTCGACCGCTTCCTGCTCTTCGATGGCATCGGGGCCACCCTGTGGGTGAGCACGGTTCTTTTTGCGGGAAGGCTCTTCGGGGATGCGCTCAAGCGCGATCCCAGCCTGCTCAATTGGGTTGGCCGGTTTTCAGGCGCGCTGCTGGTTCTCGCGGTCTGCGCATTTTTGATCGGCCGGTTGATGCGGCGGCGGACGTTCATGCGTAAGCTGGTTCAGTCGCGTCTGGAACCCGACGAGCTGAAACGCCAGCTCGATGCGGGCGAGTCGGTCTTCATCGTCGACCTGCGTCATCAACTCGAGCTGATGACCGACCCCTTCACGTTGCCGGGCGCGCTCCACCTTTCCCCCGACGCCCTTACCACACGGGTCCATGAGATTCCGCGCGATCGCGACGTCATTCTCTACTGCACTTGCCCCAGTGAAGCAACCGCCGCGAAGACAGCTATGACTCTTCACAAGTTAGGCATCGAACGGGTGCGTCCGTTGCGTGGCGGCTACGACGAGTGGAAACGGTTGGGCTACCCGCTCGATGCCGTTGCGCCCGCCATGCCACTCGTGCAGGTCATGCCTGCCACGAGCTAAGGCTTCTTCGCCTGCGGTGTGGAGCTTCCTGCACCCACAAAGAGCGCCGCAATCTTTGTCCCGATTGGCGATCCGATCCCGGAGCAGGGATCAGGCCCGGGGCCGGCCTTATACATACCGTTGTCTCCCTGCGTGATGTCGTTGAAGGCGCTCTGATTGTTCCACAGAGTCGGACTCACGAAGCCCAGCTTCTTTCCAAAGCTGGCAAATAGTCCGGCGTAGAGCGGCGCCACGGCGCTTGTCCCCCCGACAACCGCTGCGGCTCCATGCACGAAAATCTTGTACCCGGTCGGGGGATCGGCATCCGCGCAGACGTCCGGAACCATTCGACCCGTCCCAAACTGAGTCCCAGCCGGCGCAGGCGGCGCGCCAATCTGAAAAGCCTGCACTGGAAAGACCGTCGAATAGCCGCCACCCGTTCCCTGGCCGTCCGAGTTGCCCGGATTGTCGTTCCATACAGTCTCGGTTGTTGACGTCTTGTTGGTTCCGCCGCAAGCCACGACATGCGGGCAGGAGGAGGGAGCGTCGACATTGGCCGGTGTTGTACCTCCATCGCCCGCGTCATTGTCGCCGGCGGCTGCGAAGATAGCCATGCCCGCGCTGGTCGAACTTTCCGCCACTAACTCCATCGTCTTGACGGCGCTTGCGCCCCAGATCGCTTCGTCACCGCCCCATGAGATGGAGCAGATGTCGCAACCGTCCGCGGCTGCCCTCTGCACGGCATTACCGATATCCTGCGACCAATAAACCCTGATCACGGCGGGGTTTCGCGTGGCCGCGTAGTAGGCTGCTGCAGCCACCTGAAGATCGAGCGCCACCTCGTAGTCGGGATCGTCTGGCGATCCGACGCTTTGGTTGGGATTGTTCTTGGTGGTGTCCACGGAAATGTCGGTGATCTGCGGCGGTTGCTGGCCAATCGACTGGAAGTATGCCGTCATATCCGATTGCACCCATCCGCCACCCAGTTCGACAATCGCAATGACTCCGCCTCCCGCCAGGCCGGTTGGCCAGTTGTACGCCGTGCAGAGGTCGGGGACGCTCCAGGGGCCCGCCGCAGGCGCTGCCGTCGCCGCGGCCTGGGGTTCGAGAATCTGAAAGTAGGTTCCGTGCTTACATGCGTGCCTGTGTCTGCGGATTCTTTGCATTGAGAGCCTCCTTAGGGTGAAGGGCCGAATGAGATCACTCGTCCGCCAGGGACCGAGTATCGTTAGAGCAACAGCATATTGGAGTAAACGGATTTGGCCTACAAAGACCTTCGCGACTGGATCAAGATTCTCGAAAAAAACGGTGAACTCAAACGGATTCGCGAAGAGGTTTCGCCCGAGCTTGAAATCACCGAAATCACCGATCGCGTGTCAAAGATTGGAGCTCGGGGGCATTCGGCAGCCGAGGGCAACGCCACTTCTGGCAATTATTCGCCAGGCGGCCCGGCGTTGCTGTTTGAAAGCGTCAAAGGCCATCCGGGGTACAAGGTGCTCATCAACCAGTTCGGCAGCGAGCGCCGCATGGCGATGGCTCTCGGAGTCGAGAAGGTCGAACAAATCGCCGCCCGAATCACGGGCCTAATGAACATGAAGCCACCGGCGGGAGGTTTGTTCGACAAGTTGAAGATGCTGCCGCAACTTGCCGAGTTGGCTCACGTCTTTCCGAAGACAGTGGCAGCGAAAGACGCGCCTTGCAAGGAGGTCATTCTTCGCCAGAATTTCGACCTCAATGCGTTTCCGATTCTCAAATGCTGGCCGCTCGACGGCGGCCGCTTCATCACCCTGCCCTGTGTGCATACGCGCGACCCACGTACCGGAAAGCGCAACATCGGCATGTACCGGATGCAGGTCTACGACGGCCAGACGACCGGCATGCATTGGCAGCGCCAGAAAGTCGCTGCCGAGCACTATCGCAACGCACTGCGCACTGCTGCCGCGGAATCGGCCGACAATCCGCTCAGCGCCGCGGTATCGATCATGGCCGAATCCGCCGGTGGCGCGGTGACGATTCCCGACGGGCCGGTGGGCGGTTTGCCCCAGGTCTCGCTCGGGCCTCTCAAAGGCTCGCGGCTCGAAGTTGCCGTGGCCATCGGCACCGATCCTTCGACCACCTTCTCTGCTATCGTTCCGGCGCCACCCGAAGTAGAAGAGTTCATGATCGCCGGTTTTCTTCGGGGCGAGTCTGTCGAGATCGTCAAGTGCGAGACCGTCGATCTCGAGGTTCCCGCCCACGCCGAGATTGTGTTGGAAGGCTATGTCGAACTGGGCGAGCTGCGCGCCGAAGGTCCCTTCGGCGACCACACCGGCTTCTACACCATGACCGATGAGTACCCGGTCTTCCATCTCACCTGCATCA
>CAZPEZ010000011.1:0-72416 GCA_964585715.1 uncultured Occallatibacter sp. | reverse complement strand
ACCATTTCCGCCTTCCTCATTCTTCGCTTGCAAAACGGCGGCGGACCATACATGAAGGGTAGGGTTAACCGCTCGGAACTCGGAATTCTCTAGGTTTTCGTCCACGATGCTTGAGAAATGGATCGATTTGGCATCAACTGAGAGACCAGACTACATGGGCATACGGCCTTCTTTTACGAGTCCGAGAAATCTGCGGGCTAACTCGTGTATGCGGTCATCCTGGCGTCCTTGCACTGCATCTGTGGGCAAGAGTTCCGTACCTACACCGATCGCAGTTGCCCCCGCGAGAATGAAGTTGGGAGCCGTCTTGGGATTTACACCGCCCGCGGCAATCAACTGTACCTGCGGAAGAGGCAGCTTCAACGATTGGATATAGAGATCGGCGCCCAGTGACGCGGCTGGAAAAACCTTCACGAAATCTGCGCCGGACTTCCATGCGGCAATTACCTCGGTGGGAGTGAGTGCACCGGGAATTGCCACGACTCCGCGCCCAAGCGTAGCTTCGATCACTTCCATCACTAACCCGGTGCTGGTAATGAACGTGGCTCCAGCGTCGAGGCAGCGTTCGGCCGTATCTTTGTCCAGCACTGTTCCGGCACCTACAACTAGGCTCGGGAAACGTTCTGCCAGTTGACGAATTGCTTCGATGGCGCCAGGCACTGTCATCGTGATCTCGGCGACGGGTATGCCTGCTTCGTAGAGGGTTTCAGCACAATAGAGTGCATCATCCGCACTGTTTACGCGAATGCCTGGGAAGATCCCGACCTTTTCGATGCAGGCTTTGACTTGCTCCCGTTTCATAATTGAGATCCGTCCTGGTCGTAGATCGACTGAGTATAGAGAAGACTGCTCGCACTGAGGTCTACCCCGCGAAGGCCGGTTTTCTACTGCAGGTCCTTCTCCCCAGATCAGAATCATTTTCGAATTCTGACTACTCCTAAGAAGACTTGCATGCTGCAATAGCGCTTCTATCTCCGGGCGGTGGCTTGGCTGGATTGCCAGCTTCCCGCTCTAACGACTCGGCAATGAAATCGTCAACTCTGATCGCTCGTGGAACCAAATTGATCGCCATGCCCAGATCATAGTCTAGGCCAGAATCTCGCATTACGACCGGAACCCCTTGCACCGAGCCGAGAGGGACGCACAACGCTTCGACGCGTCTCTAGGTGGGTTGAATCTATGGTCGTTTCAGCGAAGTACGCGCACAGCATTGTTCGAGTCCGCGCAACTTTTGCGACGCGCTTCACATTGAGGTCCCGGGAGAATGGTGGCCGGTCCGGACATAACCAACTCTTCTGGCTTGAGATTCCTCTTGTTGAAGCTAGGGTCTCTGTTCAGCAGCGCGTTTGAGCGCCCGAAGCCACTCGTTCCCTGCATCGCCAAGTGCCTTCGAGGAGTAGAGCGTCGCCATCAACGGCCCATCCATCGACTCTTTCATGGTCAATAGAGTCTGATTGCCGGTTTGTGGCTTCAACTCCCATACGTGAACCGCTCTGGCAGTCATCGCGGTCCCCGTCCAACTCAGACGACGTTCTGGTTCGAGCAGCTGCACCTGTGAGTGAATGTTTGTTCCGCCGGTCCGCCACGAGAAGCTCATACCTTTTTCAAGCGGCCCTGCTGCGGTTACGTTCTCGATGAGCTTTTGCCATTTTGGCCAGGAGGGCGCATCGATCAGGATTGCCCACACCCTTGCGGGTGGAGCAGCGATCTGGATTTGAAGGTGCGTTGTAACTGGAGCATCTTCATGAATTGAGCCGACAACCGCGAGGCGGTTCAACGTCACAAGCGGCTCCCCACATCCGTCGATTGCAAGAAATCCCAATAGAAGGAAGAACTGGAAGAGGAATGAGCCGGTTTTGTTAAGGAACATACGAGGGATTCTACATGTGCACTTCGGAAAGTGGGCCTGTTGGCCTGAATTGGCATTTCTAATGGTTTGTGGCGTATCCGGAAGTTATATAGGAGTAACACTTCGGCGTAGTTTTCGGGATCGGCACCGGGAAACGCCTTGTCGCCAGGAAGGTGAGCGATCAGGCAGGCCAGACAGTTCAAAAATAGAAGTCAGCCTCGCGCGAAAAAAACGGGCGCAACCTCGGGAGGGGGCTGCGCCTGCTGATTATCGAAGAAAAAGGAACGCCTGGGTATCCCAGAAGTTCTTGACGGAATCCAGAATGGTGAAAAAGTAGATTCCTCGGCTCACCACCCCGAACTCTGCCCCAAGAAGCAAAGATCGCTTCCTGGGGACCCCATGAAGGACGTTCGGGGCCCCGTTCGCTCAGAATGACCCCTTTACCTATGTTGTGTACTTCTCAGAGACAGCACACTAGATCTGCGAACAGTCAAGCGGGCTCAGGATCAGGTTGGTGATGTTGGAGACGATTGGCTCGGGTGCAAAGCGTGGATCTGCGGAAAGCTTCTTCCACTCCGGATCGTTGCGGAACACGTCCCACTTCGCGTCGAGTTCGGCACTGTCGGTGAAGCTGACCATATAAGTAAGGTTGGGCATGCGCGAGCCCGCAAGCGTGTCGCCGAAGAAGACCATGTGAAAGCCTGCCTTCGCGAAGATGTCGAACTCGCCGGAGTGAAACATCTTCACCTTGACGACGTGGTCCTTGTAGCTGGGGCTCTCGTAGGTGCGCAACTGGAAGATGCGTTTGGCCTTTGCGGCGGCAAAGGGAGGCGGGGTCAGCCGTGGCCAGCCTTCAAACGCCGCCAGAAGCGAGTACTCCACGCGCTGAAAAGCCGGCGCAGACGCGGGCGCACCCCAGAATGGATCGGCAGCCTTGAGGAACTCCTCGTCCAGCGCGAGATGGAGGTCAAGCCCTGCCAAAGCTGCGACGTCTCCTGACGGAATCAGTGCATAGTAGGTCGGCGTCTCGGGGCCAATATCGACTTTGAAGGCGCCGATCCGATCGATGCCCATGCGAGTCAGCGCTGGAATGAGCGCACCTGCCAGATAGTTCTCTGTCAGCTTCAACTGCGGGCCGTTCATGAGGGAGTAGCGGCGAAGCTGGTAATGTTCGCGGGCAGGTGCGGCGTGCGCAGGCACGCTGCCGGCGATTGCAGCACCGGACGCAGCAAGAGAAGCGGAGAGAAACTGGCGGCGATCCATGAAGCCCTCCTGGGGTCAGGATCACTCTAAACGATCCGATCCTCAGATGAATCGGGCTCGGTCACTCTTCGCCGATGTCTTCGTTCCAGACTTCGGGATGCTCGGCGATGTAGCCCTCGAGCAGTTCGCGACAGTCACGGTCGTCGAGATCGATGACTTCCACACCATTCTCGCGCAGCCAATCGAGCCCGCCGGGAAAAGTGCGGCTCTCGCCTACGACGAGCGTTCCGATGTGAAATTGCCGAACCAGGCCGCTGCAGTACCAGCAGGGAGCCAGCGTCGTGACCATGATCATGTTGCGATAGCTGCGCTGGCGGCCAGCGCGGCGGAACGCGTCGGTCTCGCCGTGCATGCTGGGGTCGCCGTGCTGCACGCGCCGGTTGTGCCCGCGGCTGATCAACTCGCCGGTTTGCTTAAACAGCGCAGCTCCGATCGGAATGCCGCCCTCGATCCGCCCGTAGCGCGCCTCTTCAAACGCCACCGCCAGCATCTTCTTATAGCGTTGAAGGACTTCCACGGTTCCTGCGCTCGTGCTTACATCGCCCACAAACTCGATGATACGAGAAGGATTTCGTGGGCTAAGGCCGCACTAACGGCGAGACCGCCTCTTTCTTAAGAATTGTTAAGCCGTGAGGCTGGCCAAGGCAGCCCCGGCCCGTGCTATCTCGATGAAAAGCTGGGAGAAAGGAAGCGGAGGCCAGCCGTTTCGGCACAGTATCGGACCCTTGTTCGAGGGGTTCGATGGAGCTTGACTTCGAGCGCGCTTCAAGATGTACGGTGATCTTATGCAAAACGCGGGATACACCATACGGAGCATGGCAGAGCGGTGCGGAATGACCGCGCACACGCTTCGCTACTATGAGCGCGTGGGGCTGATTCAGCCGGTCGGACGCGCGCGCAACGGTCACCGTCGCTATTCCGATGCCGATGAGGCGTGGTTGCACTTCCTCCATTGCATGCGCGCGACCAGCATGCCGATTCGCGAGATGCAGCGTTACGCCGAACTCCGCGAGAAGGGCGATGCTACAAGCCTCGAGCGGCGCAAGATCCTGGAAGACCATCAAGCGGGGATTGCCGCCCAGATCGTCGAGCTGCAGCAGGCGCACGCGCTGTTGACCCACAAGATCGCGAACTACAAGAAGATTGAAGAGCGCATCCGCATCAACCGGCCGGTGTTGTCCGAGCCTGAAGTCGACTGCGAGCTCGAACCCGTCGGCTAAACCGCGAACTACTCCAGAGGTACCGTCATGAAGACGCGCAGGCTAGGCGCGAATGGGCCCACGGTCTCGGCCATTGGCTTGGGCTGCATGGGCATGAGCGAGTTCTATGGAGCGCGCGACGACCAAGAGTCGTTGGCCACCATCGATCGCGCTCTTGAACTCGGCATCGACTTTCTCGACACTTCCGATGTTTATGGACCGCATATTAATGAGGTCCTGGTGGGCAAGGCCTTGAAGGGACGACGCAACCGCTTCTTTGTTGCAACCAAGTTTGGCATTCTGCGCGACCCGAATGACCCTACCCGGCGCGGCGTCGACGGCAGCCCAGCCTATGTGCGCAAGGCAATCGAAAGCAGCCTGCAGCGCCTGGGCATCGACACCATCGACCTCTACTATCAGCACCGCGTCGATCCCAGCACGCCGATCGAAGAGACTATCGGTGCCATGGCTCGGCTGGTGGAAGAAGGCAAAGTTCGTTATCTCGGGCTCTCTGAAGCTGCTCCGGCCACGCTTGAGCGCGCGCATCGTGTGCACCCCATTACCGCCCTGCAAACCGAGTACTCCTTATGGTCGCGTGAGCCGGAGTCGGAAGTTCTCCCGCTGTGCCGGCGGCTCGGCATCGCTTTCGTCGCCTACAGCCCGCTCGGGCGCGGCTTCCTGACGGGCGCGATTCAGAGTGCGGCAGACTTCGCTGCCGACGACTGGCGCCCCAACAGCCCGCGCTTTCAGGGCGAAAACTTCGAGCACAATCTGGAGCTGGTGAAGAAGGTGAGGCAGTTCGCAGAGGCGTCGGGTGTGACGCCTAGCCAGCTGGCGCTGGCCTGGGTCCTGTCGCAGGGCGAAAACATCGTGCCGATCCCTGGAACCAAGCGCAGAAAGTATCTGGAAGAAAATGCCGGCGCAACGGACTCTTTGCTGGCTCCCGATGTCCTGCAATCCTTGGGCGACGTGTTCCCGCCGAACGTAGCGGCGGGGGATCGATACAACCCGGCGATGAAGGCTTTGGTCAACGTCTGAGCGCTCAAATCACCGGGTGAATCAGACGGAGTTATCTCTGTCGCGGATCGCAGCGCTTCTCCACGTTTCGATTCGGAATTGTTCCACAGCGTTAACGGTTTGTTGTTTAGCGCTGCAAACCCCTCCTATCCATGGTCGATCTCGGGTAGGATGGCTGCACGCGGGCTTCGGCCCGAGGAGGTCTCCTGTGGCAGATTCTCTTCCTCCCCACCTAAGACATCTGCGCGCCCAATCATCTGATCGCACGCTCGCTCCGGACCAGCAGCCGGTGGAGCTCGAACCGCTGTCGCCTTCCGCTACCGGCCGGTTCAGTCGGCGCTCCTTCCTGTCGGGTCTCGGTGCGACAAGCCTGCTTGCTGGGACCGCTCCCCTGGCCGCCGCCGCACCTGCAATTGCGCCGGTGACCGACGAACCTACAAATGCGGGCGGCACATCAACCGTGACTCTGCGCATCAATGGCAAGGAGTACACACTGCGTGGACTGGACACGCGGGCCACGCTCCTCGACACGCTGCGCGAACGGATTCATCTGACCGGCACCAAGAAGGGCTGCGATCACGGCCAATGCGGTGCCTGCACTGTGCATGTGAACGGCCGACGCGTGAACAGCTGCCTCTCGTTCTCGGTCATGCACGAAGGCGACGAAATCACGACGATCGAGGGCCTCGGCCAGCCCAACAACCTGCATGCGATGCAGGCAGCCTTTGTCGAGCATGACGGATACCAGTGCGGCTACTGCACCAGCGGCCAGATCATGAGCGCGGTCGCTCTGCTGAAGGAGCCGGTTGGGCCCACGGACGAAGACATCAAGCACGCCATGGCCGGCAACATCTGCCGTTGCGGCGCCTACACTAACATTCTTGCCGCGGTAAAGCGCGTACGGGCCCAAGCGTGACGAAGGAGCAACTCCATGCAGACTTTTGACTACATCAAGGCGTCCAGCGTCGACAAGGCATTGGCCGGCGCATCGGCAGGCAAGTTCATTGCTGGCGGCACAACGCTCGTCGACCTGATGAAACTCACTGTCGAAAAGCCTCAATCGCTTGTCGACATCAATCTGCTCCCGCTGGACAAAGTCGAGCCGTTGCCAAACGGCGGATTGCGCATTGGCGCGTTGGTGCGGAACTCCGACCTCGCCTGGAATGCAGAAGTAAAGGAGAAGTACGCCGTGCTGGCTGAGGCGATCCTTTCCGGCGCCTCTCCGCAACTGCGTAACATGGCCACGACCGGCGGCAATCTGCTGCAGCGCACGCGGTGCGCCTACTTCCGTGAGCCCAGTGCCGGGCTGCCCGGAGGCTACGGCTGTAACAAGCGCACCCCGGGCTCGGGATGCGCCGCGCTCGAAGGCTTTCACCGCATCCACGCGATTCTCGGCACCAGCGATCACTGCATCGCGACCCATCCTTCCGATATGTGCGTTGCCATGGCCGCTCTCGAAGCCGTGATCCATGTCGAAGGACCGAAGGGCAAACGGACGATTCCGATCGGCGAGTTTCACAAGCTGCCAGGCGACACACCCCACATCGAAAACGCGCTCGAGCCGGGCGAGCTGATCACCTACGTAGATCTGCCCAAGCCGATCGAGGGGGCGAAGTCTACATACCTGAAACTCCGCGATCGCGCCAGCTATGAATTTGCGCTTTCATCTGCTGCGGTAGTCGCCAAGGTCGAAGGCGGCCATATCCGCTATGTGCGCGTGGCGATGGGTGGCGTGGGCACCAAGCCTTGGCGCTCGCACGAGGCCGAAGCCGCGCTCCTGGGCAAATCCGCAGACGTGGCCACATTCCGCAAGGCAGCCGAAGCTGCGCTGGCTCAAGCAAAGCCGCGCACCGACAACGCCTTCAAGGTGGAACTGGCCAAGCGCTGCCTGGTGCGCACGCTGAAGATGGCAACGGCTTAGCTCGGAGGGCCGGTACGCACCCAGGTCAGCTCGTTGCCTGGGCTCGGAACGAAACGCTCGTCGAACCCCGGAGACTTTCGTATGGCGACGCAAACACTTTCCCCCGCAGCCAGTATCATTGGCGCGGCCGTGCCTCGCATCGATGGACCGTTGAAGACCACAGGCACTGCACGTTATGCCGTCGATCACGACTTTCCCAATCTCGTGCATGCGATCGCTGTGCAGAGCACGATCGGCAAAGGCCGAATCCGGACCCTGGATCTGAGTGCGGCCGAGAAGATGCCTGGCGTGCTGCTTGTCTTTCACAACGGGAACATGGAGAAGGTCTACCGGCTCTTTCAGGGCCAGGACGATGGCAGAACCAACGAAGCGCGTCCGCCGTTTGAGGACGACAACATCTACTACTGGGGTCAGTTCGTTGCAGTCGTCGTAGCCGAGACGGTGGAGCAAGCCCGGGCGGCAGCGGCAGCAGTGCAGGTCGAATATGACGTCGAATCGCCCGATGTGCGCACCGATCTGAGTGCGGACTTCGATGGCAAACGTGAGGGCAGCTGGAAGCGCGGCGATCCGGACCAGGCCCTTGCAGCGGCGTCCGTTGTGCTCGACGAGACCTACTCTACTCCCGTCGAGACCCACAACCCGATGGAGATGCACGGCACAGTTGCGGTGTGGGACGGCGACAACGTCACTCTCTATGAGTCGTCACAGGGCGTAGTGAACCATCGCCGTGTAATGGCCGAAGTGCTCGGTGTGCCCTACGAAAATGTGCGTGTGATCTCACGCTTCATCGGCTCGGGATTTGGCGGCAAGCTGTTTCCGTGGCCGCAATCGACCATGGCTGCCGCGGCAGCGCACAGGTTGCGGCGTCCCGTCAAACTCAGCGTCGATCGCCGCATGATGTTCTCGAACGTCGGTCATCGCCCACGGACGCAGCAACGCATTCGTCTCGGCGCGACACTGGACGGCAAGCTGACCGCGATTCGCCACGACTTCTACACGCAGACCTCAGAGCTCGACGACTTTGTCGAACACTGCGGGGAGCAGACACCCTTCCTCTATAGCTGCCCGAACCTCGAAGTCACCACGGCGATGGTTCGGCGCAATGTGGGCGCGCCGGCGCCGATGCGCGGACCGGGCGCGGTGCCGGGTCTCTTCGCGCTCGAGTCGGCGATGGATGAACTCGCGGTGAAGCTGAAAATGGACCCGCTGGAGTTGCGCCTCAAGAATGACGCCGAGCGCGACGAAGGCAAGAACCTTCCTTTCTCTTCGCGGCATTTGAGAGAGTGCTATCAGGTCGGAGCCGAGAAGATCGGCTGGAAGCAGCGCACACCCGAAGTCGGGTCGATGCGCCGCAACGGCAAGATCATTGGCCTGGGCGTCGGTGCAGCGTCTTGGTCGGCGGCCCGCATTCCCTGCACGGCGACGTTCGAGTTCTGCCCCAACGGCCGCGTCTGCGCGCGCTGCGCGACGCAAGATATCGGCACCGGCACCTACACGCTGTTTGCTCAGGTTGCACACGAGAAGACCGGTGTCCCGATAGACCGTATTGACGTGTTCCTCGGCGATACCTCTCTGCCCGATGGCCCTACCTCCGGCGGCTCGATGGTCACGAGCGCCATCCTGCCCGCGGCCAGCGCGGCCGTAAATCAAGCCGTCTCGCGCCTGCTCCACATCGCAGCACAGACCCCCGGCTCGCCTTTCCACGGTACGCAGCCCGATTCACTCACCGTGGCCGACGGTCGGGTCATCGCGAAAGCGCAGCAACCGCAAGTCGTCGGAGTCGCCTTGCACTCCGGTGCGGACATGACCGCGAACAGTCTGCCCTTCGAGGACGTGCTCAAGCTGGCAAATCTGAGCGGCATCTCGGCCACCGGCCGTACGTTTCCTTCGTTCGAAGACCCCAAAGCCCAGAAGTATTCGTTGCACTCGTATGGCGCGCACTTTGCCGAGGTCGAATGGGAACCGGAGATTGCACGGATTCGCGTGAGCCGCATCTTCTCCATCTTCGACTGCGGCCGCATCATCAATAAGAAAGCCGGAACCAATCAGATCCTCGGCGCGGCTGTGATGGGTCTCGGTATGTCGCTCTTCGAAGAGACGCACTATGACAAGCACTTCGGTCAGCCCATCAACGGCAACTTTGCGGACTACATTGTGGCTACCTGCGCCGATTTGCCCGAGCTCGATGTCACCTTCCTCGACTTTCCGGACCTGATCGTGAACGAGTATGGCGCGCGTGGCATCGGTGAGATCGGCATGGCCGGTGTAGCCCCGGCCATCGCTTCGGCGGTTTACCACGCGACTGGCGTGCGTGTACGCGAGCTACCCATTCGCATCGAGGATCTACTCCAGTCGAAGGTGCTTGAAGCCTGAAGTGTGGGACTGAAAGAAGGACGAACTAAATGAGCACGACTCCCGACTCGATCATTGGCGTAGCGACTCCGCGCATTGATGGACCCCTGAAAACCACAGGCTCCGCGGAATACGCAGCAGACTTCCACTTCGAAGCCATGGCACATGCCGTGCCGATCGGCGCCATGATTGCCTGCGGACGTATTCGGTCTCTTGATACAAGTGCTGCCGACAAAATGCCGGGCGTCCTCCTCGTGCTGCACCATGGCAATATCAGCCCGCTCTACCGCACGGTTCCAGGCGACGACAACGCCACCAATAGCGAGGTGCGCTCAACGTTTGAAGACGACGTGATTCGCCACTGGGGACAGCACATCGCCGTCGTCATCGCCGACACGCTGGAGCAGGCCACCGCAGCAGCGGCTGCCGTCAAGATCGAATACGAGCCGCAGACCGCAAATCTTCGCACCGGCCTCGACGACTACACCGGAGAGCGCAAATCCGCTTCCAAGCGCGGCGATCCCGACGCGGCCTTCGCCTCAGCTCCGATCAAAGTCGACCAGACATACATCACGCCAATCGAGACCCACAACCCGATCGAGATGCACGCCTCCGTTGCAGTCTGGAACGGCGATCGCGTCACGTTGTATGAAACCTCGCAAGGAGTAGTCAATCACCGTGCAGTCATGGCGCAAGTGCTGGGACTGCCGTTGGAGAATGTTCGGGTCGTCACGCGCTTTCTGGGTTCCGGTTTTGGCGGCAAGCTTTTCCCCTGGCCACACACCGCGATGACGGCCGTCGCTGCGCAGCGCTTGAATCGCCCCGTCAAGCTGAGCCTCAACCGGCGCATGATGTTTTCGAGTGTCGGCTATCGGCCGCGCACCGAACAGCGCATTAAGCTCGGCGCAACCAAAGAGGGCAAGCTGCTGGCCCTGCGGCACGACTATCTCAACGTGACCTCACAGCTCGACGATTTCAACGAAGGCTGCGGAGAAGCCACCCCTTATCTTTACAGCGTCGCCAATCTCGAAGTGACAAGCGGCCTGGTGCGCCGCCACGTCGGCGCGCCGATGTGGATGCGCGGTCCCGGCGCGGTGCCCGGGCTGTACGCACTCGAGGCGGGCATGAACGAGCTGGCCGAAGAGCTGCAAATTGACCCCTTGCGGTTGCGGTTGCTGAACGACGCCGAAAAAGATGAAAGCAACAACATGCCCTTCTCGTCGCGGCACTTCAAGGAGTGTCTGGAGGTGGGCGCAAAAAGGTTCGGCTGGGAGAAACGCACCGTAGGCATCGGTTCCATGCGGCGCGACGGCAAGATTGTCGGCTGGGGCATGGCTGGCGCAAGCTGGGTGGCCTTGCGGCTCCCCTGCACTGCGTCGGTTGAGTTTTGCTCGAACGGCCGGCTTTGCGTGCGCTGTGGCACGCAGGACATCGGCACCGGCACCTACACCGTTTTCGCCCAGGTGCTCAGCGAGAAGACCGGCGTGCCGCTCGATCGCATCGAAGTGATTCTCGGCGACAGTGCATTGCCCGATGGCCCCATGTCCGGCGGGTCAATGGTCACGGGTTCCGTACTCAACGCCATCGCAGCGGGTGCGGATGACGCGATCCAGAAGCTGCAGAAGCTTGCCGCCGCTGTCGACGGCTCGCCCTTCCAGAACGCGAAGCTCGAGAACGTCGCTTTCACGAAGGGTCGCATTCACGGCAAAGAACAGGATCCCGCCTCGGGCCTGCACTTCGCCGATCTGCTCAAAATGGCGCGACTGAACGGCATCAGCGCCGAAGGCAAAACGCAGCCGAGTTGGGAAGATCCGAAGGCTAAATCCGTCTCGCTCCATTCCTACGGTGCACAGTTCCTTGAAGTGGAGTGGGAACCCGACATCGCCCGGCTGCGTGTGAGCCGTGTTGTCACCGTCATCGACGCCGGCCGCATCATCAACCCGCGTGCAGCGGCCAATCAGATTGCCGGCGCCGTGGTGATGGGCGTGGGCATGGGCTTGCTCGAAGAAACGATCTACGATCAGCGCACCGGGCAGCCCATCAACGGCAGCATGGCTGACTACCTGGTGGCCACATGCGCCGATGCACCATCCATCGATGTGACCTTCCTCGACTATCCCGACCCGGCCATGGGCGAGTTCGGTGCGCGCGGCGTGGGCGAGATCGGACTGGCAGGTGTTGCCCCGGCTATCACTGCCGCGGTCTATCATGCAACCGGTGTCCGCGTGCGCGAGTTGCCCGTCCGCATCGAGCATCTGCTGCAATCCAAGATCGTCACCGTCTAAAGGAATATGAACGACCTCGGACCTATCCTGACCCTGTGGCGCGCACTCGAAAGCTCAGGGACGGATTACGTTCTGGCCACGGTCGTCTTCGTCGAAGGGTCGAGCTATCGCAAGCCGGGCGCATGCATGCTGCTGGCACAGGATGGCCGCCGTGCGGGCACCGTGAGCGGTGGATGCCTGGAAGCCGAAGTGGCGCGGCGTGCGTGGTGGCTCACGTCGTCAGGCCCGGTTGTGGAGCGCTACTCCACACAGGACGATGAAGACGAACGCCCCTATGGCTCGGGCTGTGGCGGCGTCGTCTATCTGCTCCTGGAGCGCAAGCAGAATGCCGGACCGCTGCTCAAGCTTCTTGAGCTCGCCTTCAACCAGCGTGCAACCATCGGCATCGCGACCGTTCTCGATGGCCCGCACATCGGTCAACGACGGGCCACGGGATTGGACGAGCCGAGTGCAGACGCTGACCTGAGAATCCGAGCCGATCTTGATGAGTTGGCCGAGCGAGCGTTCGATCATCACGCCTCATTTGAACGAACGCTCACTCTAGAGGGCGTCCCGACGCGCATCCTTGCCGACTATCGCCCGGCCCGGACAGGCCTGTGGATCTTCGGCGCCGGAGACGATGCAAAGCCGCTCGCGCAGTTCGCGCTGGGACTGGGTTGGTTTGTCGCAGTCGCCGACGGCCGTTCGCACCTGGTCACGCGCGACCGATTCCCTGCGGTAGACGATCTGCGGGCGTTGCCGGTCTTGAATTTGCCCGCAGAAGCACCGCAGAATATTTCGTTGCGTGCCACCGATGCCGCAGTCGTGATGACCCATAGCTTCGATCAGGATTCACGCGTCCTGGCATCGATCCTGGGAGCCGACACGTTGCCGGCCTATTTGGGAGTCCTGGGCCCACAACGCCGCACGAACGAACTGCTGGCCGAGGCCGCCCGCCTTCTGCAGTTGCCGGCCACCGCGGATCGTGTGGAGAAGTGGCTCGGCTCTATGCATGCTCCCACCGGGATCGACGTTGGCGCCGACACCCCGGCGGCCATCGCTCTTTCGATTCTCGCTGAAATTCAGCAGACGCTCACCTCGGCGACAGGTCAGCCGTTGCGCACCGTGCGTGCGACTCGCGCAATTGGTGCACAAATGCTGACTTCCTGATCCTTCGTTCAGCGCTGCGGAAATCCTTAGGCAGCCTTGTTCGCCAGATGTGCTTCAAGCACTTCGAGGAACTTAGCCAACCACGCTGGATGCGCTGTCCATGCGGGCCCTGTGACCAAATTGCCGTCCACAACGGCATCGCTGAAATCGACCTTCACGAACGTGCCGCCTGCCAGTTCGACCTCGGGCGCGCAGGCAGGATACGCATTGAGCTTCTTGCCCTTCAGCACACCCGCAGCGGCCAGCAATTGAGGTCCATGGCACAAGGCCGCGATTGGCTTGCCGGCTTTGTCGAAGTATCGGACCAGGTCGAGTACCTGATGGTTCAGCCGCAGATACTCCGGCGCGCGACCACCGGGAATCACTAACGCGTCGTAGTCGGCCGCCTTCACCTCGTCGAAGGTCGCATTCAGCGTGAAGTTGTGCCCGCGCTTCTCGGAGTAGGTCTGGTCGCCTTCAAAATCGTGAATCGCGGTCCGCACCTGCTCACCCGCTTTCTTGCCCGGGCAAACGGCATGAACGGTGTGGCCCACCATCTGCAGTGCCTGGAAAGGAACCATGATTTCGTAGTCCTCAACAAAATCACCGGCCAGCAGCAACAACTTCGCGGCTTTCATTGCATTCGTCTCCTCTACCTCAGATGTCCTAGCTTACAAAGCTAATCCGTTTTGCTTTCGGTCACGTGAATCTCCTGCTCCCCGGGTCGCAGGATTTCCTCACTCCAGTGTTTGCTTGTTCGTGCGAGCCTCTCCCGAAACTGATCACGCCACCAATCCGCCAACCCGGGTGTTTCGGCAAACTCGTTGGCAAGGTCAGGATCGAACTCCAGGTAGAGGCAGCGATTGATCGCTGGAATCGAAGCACTCCCGTTGAGTCGCTCCTGCATGATCCAGTCATCTCCCTGCTGTACGGCGCCTGGATCGAGTACGCGCAGGTAGAAACCCGTGCGGTTTTCGCGAATGGTAAGTTTCACCCAATCGGCTCGTCCCGCACGCCGCGCTTGCGTCTCGCACGGAACGCGAGGTCCGGAGACCTGCACACGAGCTGAGCCGATCGCGATCACGTCCCCGGCACAGACGTCGGTTTCCTTGAGTCCGCTTAAGACGATGTTCTCGCCGAGATGGCCGTGATCGAGTCGAACGCCGTAGTCGTCGCGCCAGAAATCGTAGTGGTCTGCGAGGTGTACACAGACCGCGGAGTCACGACCACCATGGTAGGGCTGCGCAACTTTGTCCCCGTCGAATCCTTCCGTCGACAATTGGACCGACCCATCGACTCGCCTGCGCGCAATGGACGACACCCATTCGCCGCGGTCGTCGCGAAGAGCCTTCGGACTTCCGACAAATATTGCTTCAACGATGGCCATGGGCCGTCTCTCCACGCGCTGATCCCTGTTGCTTGTTATAGGATGCATCGCCCGCTTCGGCCAGATGCAGGACACATCGCCGGACCGAGAGTGACTATCGAACCCACACTCTGCGTCCCATAGAATTCACTTTATGCCTTCACCCAGCACAAAGCTCGAGGATCTCAACACTCGCATCGTTGCCTGCGATCGCTGCCCGCGGCTTCGAGCCTACTGCGCCGAAGTTGCCAGGGTGAAACGGCGCGCCTATCGAGATTGGGAGTACTGGGGTAGGCCTGTCCCTTCGTTTGGTGACCCCCACGCACGGGTCCTCGCTCTGGGCCTTGCTCCTGGCGCGCATGGCTCGAATCGCACAGGCCGGCCCTTCACCGGCGATGGGTCGGGAGACTTCTTGTATCCCGTCCTGCACGAGGCAGGTTTTGCCTCGCAGCCGAACGCCACCTCGCGCGACGACGGCATGAAGCTGACTGACCTATGGATCACTTCGGTCGGTCGCTGCGCACCGCCCGGCAACAAGCCCGCGCCCGATGAACTGCGCAACTGCTCGCCGTGGCTCGACAAGGAGATTCGCTTGCTGCAAAATCTGCGGGTGGTGGTTTGCCTCGGCCGCATCGCGTTCGATGGGCTGCTCGCGCACGCTCAGCGGAAAGGCGTCATCTCTTCACGCACGGGCTACACCTTTGCGCATAGAGCCGAGTTCACTCTGCCGAACGGCCTGCGGGCAATCGCCAGCTTTCACCCATCTCTGCAGAATACGAATACCGGCAAGCTCACGCGACCCATGTTCCTCTCTATCTTCCGACGCGCGCGTGAGATTGCGGACATCGCAGCACTCCCCGAGCGCGCCCTAAAATAGGACCGACCATGGATGACTTTTCAAAAACGATCCTGAAAGAACTCCTCCCCATTGGGCAACCGTTGCCGACGCCGAAGGGCAAGAAGGACAAGCGCCAGGACGCGCTTGACCACCTTTCTGCACCAATTCTTCTGGAGCGCGCCGCCTATCTCAAGAAGCTGGCCAGGGCCAGTGAGGGCAGCGCAAGCGAAGTTCTCAAGGAGTATCCGCGGCACGCGATCCATCTGCTGGTGCGCAGCCGCAATGGTGGTGCCGAACAGCATGAGCGCTTCGCCGATTTGTTCTTCGTGATCGACGGCCGTGCGTCACTGCTCACCGGCGGAGCGATCGACAATGCAATGACCATCGCTCCCGGAGAAATCCGCGGCGCTGCGGTTCAAGGCGGTACCCAGCAGGAACTCCGCGCCGGAGATCTGGCTCATGTACCGGCCGGCCTGCCGCACCAAATGCTCGTTTCAGGGGACAAGTTCGTGACCTGCCTGGTGCTCAAGATCGAGCAGGATCCAAAGACGTCCTGAATAATTCTCTCGATCGCTGGAGCAGCACGAGCCGTGCATGTGGCAGGCGGATTCGATCTGCAAGCTAGTCAGGAGCGACTGCTGCCCTTCCGACCAGATGCCCGGAGAGTGGTCGTGCCTCGCGAGGATCGCGGCGCATCTTGACCTTGGGATCGGTCCACTGTTGATTCCACTACGAGCACAAGGGCGCCAGGAGGCACCCTTGCTGGGAATTGTCTGCCTCTGTTCCAGCTACTGCAGCAGTTTCAACACGGCCTGTTGGGCCTGATTGGATTGCGACAGGGCTGCCATGCCGGTCTGCTGCAGGACGTTGTACTGCGTCATCTGCGCGACCGTCTGTCCGATGTCGGCGTTCTCGATATTGTTCTGGGCCGCGGTCAGGTTTGTGACCTCGGTGTTTTCGACGTTGGAGTCCGCATTCAACTGGTTGACGGATGCGCCGATGGCGCCGCGGTTTGCAGCAACCGTGCTTACCGCCGCGCTAACGTCAGCCAGGGCCGTCTGCGCATTGGCCGCAGAAGTCAGGTTCGTGCCGGTCAAGCCGAGAGCCGCCGTTGTCAGAGCATTGATCGTGGTCGCGATCGTGTTGCTGCCAGTAGCCGTGCCATCCGAAGTGTAAACGTTGGCGGTGGTGCCGAATACTGCCGTGCCGTTGTAGTTCGTCGTCGCGCCGATGTTACCGATCTCAGTCAGAATCGACTGGTATTCCGTGTCCAGTGCGGTCGCCTGGGGGGCCGAGAGGCCGCCCGTGGATGCTTCCGTCGCCAGTGTCACTGCGCGGTCGAGAAGGCTCGTAACCTGGGAAAGTGCGCCGTCTGCGGTCTGCAACAGGCCCACGCCGTCCGAGGCATTCTGGCTCGACTGTGTCAGAGCCGCGATGTTCGCCTGCAGGCCGTTCGCGATCGAGAGACCGGCAGCGTCGTCTGAACCGGAGTTGATCTTCAGACCGGTCGAGAGTTGGGTCAGCGTTTTCTGCAGGTCCGCCTGCGTGTTGGACAATGCGTCTTCGGCGGTCAGAGACGAGATGCTGTTCAGGATGCTAAGCATTTTACTGCTCCTTTTTCCTTCGCCGGCCGACCGCCTCCGCTGCGCCTTTGGGCTGAGACCGGTGTGAGTGTACGCGATGTCGAGCACGCAACAACGCGCACGACTTCGCTGGCTACCTCCTTCGCAATTGGCGCGCCAAAGTCTGGGAGTCGGTCGACGAATGACAGCGTAGAGTGATCATTCTTGAGGCTAAGTCTATTCATATGAACACAAACTTTAGTAAGCCTTGATCGGTTCGGGTGTCACTGTCTTAGCTGCTCTCATCGAAATCTCATCAAGAGCTGCCCGCGTCGCGCCTCCGATTCGCTTACGGAGTGCAGGGAAAAATGTGCTTCGAGAAAGGTCTGCTTGTGCGCGTCGCGAGCGGCCGAATGCCGGGGCCTCGCTGGGAGAGCCCGGAGAGTACGAACCCTTGCACGCCAGTTCGCCGCAGACCGCTTCGATGAAAGCGGTAAACGAGACCGGGCACAATCTGCCTGGTCCACTAGGCAAAGCTTGCCCGGATCCGGCTCCTACTAGGCATTTGGCAGCCTTCGATAGGCAAGGGGACGCCCTCGCCGGCCGGAAATCGAGGAACGCAACAATGGGCCGAGATAAAGGGAACTTGTTAAGCTTGACCGACTCAGTCTCTCGAACTGCCGACCGCGATCAGCGATCGAACCGACCGCTCCCCAACGCAGAACAGCAGCCTACGGCTGTCAGACTCGTCTATTGATCGCCGACACAAAAGCGGCCCAGCGAATAGGCTCCGAGACCTCGCGCTCCGCAGAAAGGGTACCTGCGGGTTGGTTCGTCCCTTTTTCTGGAGCGGGAGACCGGGATCGAACCGGCGACATTCAGCTTGGGAAGCTGACGTTCTACCACTGAACTACTCCCGCTCAGCTTTTCGTCATTTTACTCTGCGCCAGCCGCGCTGTCAGCGCAACTCTGTGCCAAGCTGAGCAATCCTGAAGAGGCAAAAGGGGAGCAACGTCGTATCCGAGATTGATCGGCTGTCGTAGAATGAGGCGGCTTTCGGAATACGCTTTCTTGCGCGGCAAAATCTAGCCGTACGTTGGAGAGCTTCTGGAAAACAATCGCAGCTTCAGGGATGGACCACGATGAAGAAATCGCTCCGCAAATGGATAGCTCTGCCCGTTACTCTGCCGGTTCTCATGGGGAGCCTGTTCGTTATGACTAGTCCTGCACAAGAAGTCACCGAGATTGGCGGCCAGAAACTCGTTACACTCCACCGCGCCGCCGTCAGCAAAGCCAAGCCCGAATTCACCAGCGTGACCCTCGCGCCCGGCCGGGGCATGGAGCTGATCCAGATCACCGCGAACTTTCCGGGCAAAGGCAGCGTGAGTGTTCTGGCATCTCCCGACCTGGCGACCGCCAAACAGATGCTGGACGAAAAGGACACGCCGAACGGCGATCTCGGCTATCGTCTCGGATCGGTTTTCCTGGTTCCCTATCCGAACCGCATACGCGGCAAGCTTTCGGCAGACGGCAAGACTCTTGCGACCTCGTGGGAGGGGCACACCATCACACTGCCGGCGAACAACATCGGCAAGAACCCTGAGGCCGAGCGCCATGCGATGCATGGGCTCATTCTCAAAGCCAAGACCGACGACGTGAAGGTGAAGGACATCGCTGGTGGGCAGGAAGTCACGGGTGTGATTCACGCCGGGGACTTCGGCGGGCACTGGCTCTCGAAGACCGATCTTGACGTCACCATCTCGCTCACAGCCGAGGCCGTCGATGCCAGCATCGTGGCGCACAACGTGGGCGCCGTTTCGGAACCGATGGCGATCGGCTGGCATCCCTACTTCGCGCTGCCTTCGGGCGATCGCACGCAGGTGCGGATTCACATCCCTGCCTGGGAGATGGCGGAAGTCGATGGCTACGACAATGTGTTTCCGACCGGAAAGATCAAACCCGTCGATGGGACGCAGTACGACTTGCGCGCGCCCGGCGGTGTCGCTCTGGCCAAGAACTTCTACGACGACAACTGGAGCAAGCTGACCTGGGCGAATGGCGCTGTGACCGTGAAGGTGATCGACCCGGCCGCGAAGTATGGCGTCGACATTGTCGGGATCTCGCCGGAGATCAAAACCATCCAGATGTATGCGCCGCCGGCGATGCAGTTTGTGGCCATCGAGGACCAGTTCAACTTCGCCGATCCGTTTGGCAAGGAGTGGGGCAAGATGGATACCGGCATGGTGACGCTGAAGCCCGGCCAGAGCACCAAGTGGCATGTACGGCTACACGTGTTTGTGCCGTAGGCGCATCGAACTGTCTCGCGATCACACGCGGGCAATTATTCTGCAAGTTTTTCTGTGGAAAAGAAGAATATCGGAGGGGGAGGGGGCCCGCGCTTCTCCTCTCAAAGGCGAAGGAAGAGAATCGCCCCCCCCGGGGGGAGGGGTGCCTCCTCCGCCTACCTATGCTCGATGCGTGATGGTGCGCGCCGACGACGCTCACTTCAGAGCTCAAAATCCATTGTGCAGGAAATGGGAGAAATTCTTCGCAACGATCTGCGCAGGGAATGACGTTCGCGGGGTGCGGCGCTTTCTCCGGTGTGCGCTTCGCAGGAACCGACGGGGCGGCCACGATACGACCGGAGTGCGCGTCCAAAGTGCGGATCGATTCATCAACTCAAAATCACTCCCTTCATGTCGGCGTCCATTGCTTCAAAGCCTTCAAGAACCACCCGCAGAGGCGTACCCTTCACGTTGACACGCGGGCGAAAAGACAGGGGAAAGACCCCCTTCTTATCCTTTCCGATCTTCTTGTAGTTCTCTGCTACTCTCGTGGGCGCATCTGGGACAAAGCGCAGCCACCCCAGATAGAAATTGACCTGCGATTGCCCGCCAAATTCGTTCGGCTGGAGGCAGCCAATGTCGTTCTCATCGCAACCGTAGAGATACCCTGTGCCCGCGGTTCCGTCTGCGAATACAACGTCAGCAGCAACAACGTGGGACCGGGCAGTCCTTCCGACAGCTCGGTTTTCTCGGTTGGCCTCACGGTCGCCTCATCCTGGCCCTCGGAGCCTTCCTCATCGGAACAGAACTCCCATATCGGATGATCGACAAAGTCCTGTGGCAAAAGTTCATAAACTAGCTTGCGCACACTAGATTCGTCACCACGGCTCCTTTAGAAGTGATTCGATATTGGCCCAATTTTAGTTCGGCCCGTATCACCCTCAATTCGGAAGGTGCTCTTCGGTCGACCTTGACCGCTATTCCTTGAATCCCAGCAGGTCGACGCGGCGGGCAATGTGGTCTTTGATCCAGTGCGGATCCCACCACTCCTTGGGATCGATCTGCACGCCGTCGAGTTGCATGGCGAAGTGGATGTGATCGCCGCCGGCCATGCCGGTCATGCCGCTCTTGCCCATCACCTGGCCGCGCTTCACCGTGTCGCCGACGTGCACGTCGATCTCGCTCATGTGGCCGTAGATGGTCTGCAGGCCGTAGCCATGATCGACCACGACGCAGTTGCCGTAGATGCCGAGCGGCGCGGCGTAGACGATCTGGCCGTCATTCGAGGCCTCAACGCCGACGTGCTGCGTGACGGCGAGATCGTAGCCGAGGTGCACCTGCTGGTCGATCTTCTTGCCGTGATAGATATAGTTGCGCAGATCGGCAAAGGTCGCCTCAGCCTGCGCGTGCGCCTGGCGCGCGAAGGGCTGCGACCAGAGAAACTTCTGCGCCGTCTTGAAGCGGAGATCAGAAAGAGTTTGATTGTTCGCTTTTCGCATCTCGCTGTTGATCTTCACAAAGCGGGCGACCGGATCGCCGGAGCCGTTTGGATCGAGTTCGTTGAGGACCTTATTCAGGAAGGCATCGCTGATCTGCAGGTCGTGGACCGTGTAATGCGGCTGCTCTTTTTTCGGGAATTGCACGAGGATGGGCTCGGTCACATCATTCCCAGTCCCAATAGACGCGTAGACCAAAGGCGTGGTTCCCTGCGGCATGTTCCACGCAAAGGCGAAGAGTGAAAACGAACCGGGTCTGCCGCCGGGCATCGGCCAGGAGCGATAGGTCTGATCGCCTACCTTCACACCGGACGAAGTGGAAGGACCGGAGACGCTGAACGTCACCAGGTCGGCCATTCCTTGATAGAGGTAGTGCTGGTCCGAATCGACGCTCAGCGAGGGCATGCTCGTGATCACTGTGACGTCGCGCTCGGCGCGCGCCTTGCGGCCGAGCAGATCGTTTGACGTTGCTTCAACGATCAGCTTCGCCGCGCCATCTTTGAGTTGCGGCGCCGTCTTGACGCCGGCGGTGAAACTCCAGCTTGTGTCGGCCAGTTTTGAAGGCTGCGCTGTCTCGCCGAGCGCAAAGCTCGCGCCGTTCTGCTCGATTGTGGCCGAAATCTTCCGAACGCCGCGCGGGTCTTGAACCTGTACACTGACGGGTGTCGCCTGGCCCAGCGTGGTTACAGAAGCAGGCAGATCGATCACGGGAGTCGCTGATCGTGCGAGAACGATCACGACGGGCACAACGACGATGAGCGCCAGGACGGAGAAGAGGAGGACTTTTCGCACTCCTCGATTCTAGTCTCGGTTGCGACCGCTAGTATTCACCGATCGGATTCAGACGCACTCTCTTTCCGCTTCGCGCCGATTCGCGCGCCGCATCGAGAATCTGCATCACTTTGACGTTGGTATCGAGCGCGCTCAGGTCGCCCGTATCGTGGACGTCACCGCGCAGTACAGCGGCGAGATAGCTGAGCGAGTTGCTCTCCCGCTCCGGCAACGGCGTCGCCTTGATCGTCTCCTCGTCGTTGTCGCGTTCATGACGCTCGCGGAGCTTGTCAGAGGCCACCGTGATCGCGTAGCCTGTCGCGCCGTATACTTCCATATCTTTGCGGCTGAAGGGCCAGTTCCACGAGCCTTGAATGACGGCCTGCGCACGCCGATACTGGAGCACGATTGTGGAATCGTCGTCGACGCGGGGATAAATCTCCGGCTTGTCGTGATGCACGACAGCCGTCACCGTCTCCGGTGTCTCACCATGCATCAGCCAGGTCATGAGATCGACGCCATAGCAGCCAAAGTCGTAGAGGGCACCCGCGCCGTTCTGTGCCGGATCGGTGAGCCAGTTCAGAAAATCAGAGGATACGCCGATCTCCTTCGGTCCCTGATGGCCGTCGTGCACCACGACGCGGCGGATGTCGCCAATGTTGCCGTG
Source organism: uncultured Occallatibacter sp. (assembly GCA_964585715.1). GTDB lineage: Bacteria > Acidobacteriota > Terriglobia > Terriglobales > Acidobacteriaceae > Telmatobacter. Next base: position 50,417 of record CAZPEZ010000011.1, on the reverse strand, counting down.
CGTCGCCTCGTCATACGCAGTCCGATTGCTCGCGTACCAGGTGGTCTCATAGTTCACCAGCACATGAATGTGCTTTTCGCGCGCGATTCTGCGAATGGCCAGGGCGTCGTCGAGTGAGATGGTCAATGGCTTCTCCACCATGACGGAGACGCCGTAATATGCGCCAACTTCGATGATGCGCCGATGCTCGGCGATCGATGTGTAAACCAGCAAAGCCTGTGGGCGGCGCTGTTCGATCATCTTGGCGGGATCTCTAAAGAAGAGATTGTCGGCGAGGTTATATTTCTGTTGATACTTTGCCTGCAGCGCCGGATCGGGCTCGACGATGCCCACCAGCTCCACATCGGGATGCTGTGGCAACTGCGCCAGAAAGCCCGCTACGTGATCGTGAACCAGTCCCACGATGGCCACGCGCAAGCCCTTCTGCACAGATTGTCCGTAGATCTGCGCCTGAAGTGGAGCCACGGCGGCGGTCAGGACGAAAGAAACGAGAGTTTGAGCAAAAGCCGCAGGCAATCGGCGCATGGGCAGGTCCTTCCTTTCCCCTTCTTCGTTGTTAAGGATAGACGGCTGCGCTTGGTCGTGCCGCTCGGAGCCAATGTCAACTTCGCCGTGGAAAAGTCCGTCTATTTCCCCATGCAGCTATCCGCCAGCCAAAAGCCTGCTGAGGTTCTTTTCCGCTGCCCGTGCTGCGGGTATCGCACGCTCGAAGCACCGGCGGCGATGAAATTGTGTCCGATTTGCTGGTGGGAGGACGATGGCCAGGAGGATGCCGACGCCTTCGAGATTCGACTAACCGTCAACGGCCATTTGAGTCTGGCCGAAGCGCGTGCTTCGTATGCTCGCTGCGGCGCCGCCGATCCGCGCTTCCTTCCTTATGTGCGCAAGCCCCAGGTCTCTGAAGAGTAACGTGACCTCCGCATGAACGCGGCGGCCAGCCCCGCCGTGGCCGGTTTGACCCCCACCCGCGAACCCTCTACCATGAGTGAAAGGAAATCCCCGAGCCACGCGGTGCTCCATTCGCCCGAGCGGCGCAGGCAGTTTCTTTGGCGCGCCGCGCCCGGAAGGCACACACGTTGAGTTCTACTGATACCCTCGAAAATTCTCCCAGCAACGAAACACCAGAGGCGCACCACGCCCACGATCACGAAGGCCACGAACATACGCATGGCCCGGTATTGAATCCGGATTGCACCCGCGAGCTGGTGCTCGATATTCCCGCCGAAGACGTCTCCAAGACATTCCGCGCGGTAACGCGCAACTATCAAAAGTACGCGCGCATTCCCGGCTTCCGGCCGGGCAAGGTTCCGGAATCGGTTGTCCGGAAGCGCTTCACCAGCGAGATTCGCAAGGAAGTGATCGATCAGCTTCTGCCACAGCGCTTCAACCAGGGCGTGCGCGATCTGGGCGTGGTCCCGGTGGGCCAGCCGCAGGTTACGGAGCTCACGATTGAAGACGGTCAGCCGCTTCATGTAAGAGCGGCGTTTGAGTATCTGCCGGCGTTTTCTATCGATGGCTACAACGACGTTGTCGTCGAGAAGCCTTCGGCTGCGGTCACCGAAGAAGAGTTCCAGCATGAGCTGACTGAGCTGCGCGAGTCGCGCGCCACCATCGAGCCGGTCGAAGAAGACCGCGCGATTGTCGACGCCGACTGGGCGCAGATTTCCTATTCGGGAAAGGTCGAAGACGAAGCCGATGCTGCCCCCATCGAAGGCCAGGACACGCTGGTCGAAGTGGGCGGCAAGGATACGGTCGAGGCCTTTACCCAGGTGCTGCGCGGCGCCAAGCCCGGGCAGGAACTGAAGGCTGAGGTCATCTATCCCGCCGACTATGCCGAGCCGAAACTGGCCGGCAAGAAAACCTCCTACGAAGTGACGGTGAAGGCAATCAAGAAGCGGACCGTGCCGGAGCTGAATGACGACTTCGCCAAGGAAGTAGGCAACTACGAGAGTCTGGCTCAGCTCGAAGAACGCATTCGCGAGCACATGGGCAATCGCAAGAGCCGCAGCGTCGCCGCCGAGACGAAGGACAGGCTGTTCGCAGCCATGAACGAGAAGTTCCAGTTCGCTGTTCCCGAATCGCTTGTACAGGATCAGATCGACACCCGGCTGGAGCGCGGTTTGCGCGCCTTGGCTGCGCAGGGGATGAACACGGAGCAGATGCGGAAGCTTGATTTCGGACGGCTGCGCACCGCACAGCGCGACGGAGCCATTGCCGAAGTGAAAGCCAACCTGCTGCTCGACAAGATCGCCGACGCAGAAGGCGTAACCGTAACCGATGAGGAACTGGACCGCGAAGTCCATATCGCGGCCCTTCAATCAAATGAACCGGTTGAGACGCTCCGCCAGCGTTTGACTCAGGATGGTGGGCTCGCTAGAATCCGGGAACAAATGAAGCGCGAAAAGACTGCGAATTTGCTGTACGAGAGGCTACCTGCCTAGTCAGCCGGCAGGGTCCTGAAGGGAACCGCTGCAGGCCTGGAGTCACCCCACTCCGAGCCGCGCAGCAATCAAGGGTAGGGGGCAAACCGCCCTCAACGGAAGAGCGAGAAGAGCGCCGAATGGCTTTAGTACCCATGGTGGTTGAGCAGACGAGTCGGGGCGAGCGCGCCTACGACATTTACTCGCGTCTGCTTCGCGATAACATCATCTTTCTCGGCACGCCGATCGACGATCAGGTAGCCAATCTCATAGTTGCGCAGATGCTCTTCCTCTCCGGCGAAGATCCGGAGAAGGATGTCCAGCTTTACATCAACTCCCCAGGGGGTTCGATTACTGCCGGGTTGGCCATTTATGACACCATGCAGTTCATCAAGAACAACGTGGTTACCTACTGCATCGGCCAGGCAGCCAGCATGGGGGCGTTTTTGCTGCTCGCCGGGACCAAGGGGAAGCGCTTTGCGCTGCCTAACTCCCGTATTCTCATTCATCAGCCGTCCATGGGCGGGTTGAGCGGGCAGGCCACAGACATCGATATTCACGCCCGTGAGATCCTGCGAATCCGGGAAATTACGAATACTCTGATGGCCCAGCACACCGGCCAGCCCCTCGACCGGATCGAACACGATGTGGAACGGGACTTCATCATGAACTCGCAGCAGGCCAAAGAGTACGGGATTGTGGACGAAATCATCGACCGGCCTCGCACTTAAGGACCATAGTCAAGTTACTCGAATCGCGGTATCTTATCAGGGGGTAGTGGAATGAAGACGCGCACGGGACCCGAAGAAGCGCTACGGTGCTCGTTCTGCCACAAGTCGCAGGACGCCGTGGCCAAGTTGATCTCGTCGCCGAGCGACTATCCTCGGGCCTATATCTGTGACGAATGCGTCGCGGTCTGCAACTCGATCCTCGAGGACGACCGCGGTGAAGCGCATCCCGCAACAACCGCCGGACACCTTCCCAAGCCCCAGGAAGTGAAAAGCTTCCTCGACGACTTTGTGATCGGGCAGGACCAAACCAAAAAGAAGCTCGCCGTCGCCGTTTACAACCATTACAAGCGCATCCAGATGAACCGCATGCGCAACAACGACGTCGAATTGGCAAAGTCCAACATTCTTCTAATCGGCCCTACCGGATCCGGCAAAACTCTTCTGGCCCATACCCTGGCCAAGATGCTTGATGTTCCCTTCGCCATTGTCGATGCCACTACGCTGACCGAAGCCGGCTACGTGGGCGAAGACGTCGAGAACATCATCCTCAAGCTGCTGCAGGCTGCCGACGGCGATGTCGCCCGCGCGCAGCAAGGCATCATCTATATCGACGAGATCGACAAGATCGGCCGCAAGGACGAGAACCCCTCCATCACCCGCGACGTTTCCGGCGAGGGCGTGCAGCAGGCTTTGCTGAAGATACTCGAAGGCACCGTGGCGAATGTGCCCCCGCAGGGCGGACGCAAGCACCCGCACCAGGAATTTACCGCGGTCGACACCACTAACATCCTCTTCATCTGCGGCGGCGCCTTTGTCGGACTAGAGCGCGTTGTCGGTCGGCGCGTCGGCAAGAAGGCACTCGGATTCAAGGCCGTCGATGCAGAAGCCGATGCAGCAACCACACGGTCGCATCGCGACACCGAATTGCTGCGCAAGACCGAGCCCCAGGACCTCATCAAGTACGGTCTGATTCCCGAATTTGTCGGTCGCCTGCCTGTCATGGGCATACTGGACGAGTTGGATGAACCGGCGCTGATCGAGATTCTCACCAAGCCACGCAACGCCATCCTGAAGCAATACCAGCGTCTCCTTGAGTACGAGAATGTCCGACTTCACTTCTCGACTGAAGCCGTGGGAGCGGTGGCTCGCGAAGCCCTGGCCCGCAAGGTCGGCGCGCGCGGCCTGCGCATGATCCTCGAAGAGCTGATGCTCGACCTGATGTATCACCTGCCCTCGAACAAGCGCGTACGGGATCTTGAGATCACCCGCGAAATGGTTGAGCGCCGCGACCTGTCGCCCTGTCTGCTCGAGAAGGCCGGATAACCCGTATTCGGACCCTGAAAGAAACTACCCTCACGCCAACTGGCTGAAGGTCATTTCCTTTTGCAGAAGATTCTGTTGCGCTTTTAGCGGTCGCCGGCGCTCGACTGCTGCGCCCACTCCATCGCCTTCCATTGCGTCCCAGAAACCAAAGCCTCAGGCACGTGGAGCTCTTCGCAGAGATGGCTCACGATATCCCACTCGCCGGCTTCGACCGCAAGCATCAGGTTGTAGAGCGGTGTCAGGCGGCACTCTTTGTTGGTCAGAGCCAGCTTGATGTCCTGGTGTACCGACAACGCGTCGACGACCGCTGTGATCGGAATCTCCAGAATCGCATCCATCAGGGATAGCAGTCCGAGCAGGAAGAGGTCGACGTTTCCGTCGGCAACACGCGGCCCCAGCAGTTCGCAGAAGCGTGCGCGTGTCAGAGCGGCCAGCATCAGATCCGAGGTGCGGTCGTGCGCAATCTCGAGCGTCACAGCCAGGCGGCACCAGCGGCGCGTTTCATTCTCACCCAATATCATCAGGGCCTGCCGCACAGAACAGATCTCGCTGCGGAATCCGAACATTGGCGAATTCAGATAGCGCAACAGGCGGAAGCAGAGAGTCGCATCCTTCTTGATGAGCTCCTCGATCTCGCCCAGATCCAACTCCTGCTTCATCACCGCATTCAGCAGCGAAAGATGAATTACCCGATTGGCCGTGCCCGTCCAGGTGCGCACCATCTGCGGGCGCCGGAAGAAGTAGCCCTGCGCCAGTTGGAAGCCTGCCTTGCGCGCCAGTTGAAAGTCCTGCCGGGTCTCGACCTTCATGGCGACCATGCGGCAAACAGCTTTATGTCCGGAGACGATGATCCCCGCATCGGTCAGCGAGGTCTGCCGGAGATCGACCTTGATGAAGTCGGCAAAGTAGGCAAGCGGCTCCCTTGGATCGTCGACCGAGTAGTCGTCGAGCGCGATCTTGATCCCGGCGCGCTTCAGCTGCGTGAGAGCCAGCATGACTTCCTCGTCCGGAGGAACCGAGGCCAGGACTTCAAGAACGATGTTCTCCGGCGGCAGCAGGGTGATGAACTCACTCAGCAGGATTTCGCGGGTGCAATTGATGAAAGCCAGTGTGTTGTCGCAAAGGACGCCGAGCCCCAGCAAGCTCGACATGTCGATGACCGAGCGTGTAGCGTCGCTCCCATCCGAGCCACTGAAGTGATTCTCTGCGCCTGAACGGAACAGGAGCTCGTAGCCGAAGACCCGTTCATCAATGGTCAGAATCGGCTGCCTCGCCGCATAACGCGCAACTTGCGGAGCATCAGTCGAATACAGACTCAACGGGTTTCCGGTAGTTTGAGACATGTCCATATATCGGCAAAGACAGGCAAAAATATCAGGTCCAAAAGACGCTTTTTAGGCTCCGGAATAACATTTCCGGAGGATTTCTTCCAGCCCCATTCTCGCTCCGAGTACTATGTTGGACGCGTTGAGACCATCACATCACATCGCAACGAAGGTTATTGCAGTAACATCCGGCCAGAAAACCGGGAAGGGAGGTCTTCCGTGGACACTTTTCCAATCGGCCTGCGATTCGCTAGGCGTCTCTTGCCGCATTGCGCTACTTCGAGACGACTTACGATAGGAACCTGCTTGTTGAGCTCCTGCCTAGTTCTGACGGCGGCCTACGCCCAGCCGGCTCCGCAGACGGATCAGTCGCCTTCAGGATGGTTCCTTGCCGGCGACGCTCCAGCGAATTATCGGACTGGCATCGACCGGACAACGACGCAGAACGGGCAGCCAAGCGCCTATCTACGATCTTCTGTGCCCGTAACCGGTGGCTTCGGAGCCCTGATGCAAAGCATCTCCGCAGCCGACTACGCAGGAAAACGCGTCCAGCTGCACGGCTGGGTCCGCTCCAGAGATGTCCAGGATTGGGCCGGTTTGTGGATGCGTGTTGACAAAGAGCACACCATGGTGGCGTTCGACAACATGCAGGATCGCCCGATCAAAGGGACCAAAGAGTGGACCCCCTTTGATGTCGTGCTCGATGTCCCGGCCGATGCAACGAGTATCTCGCTTGGTATTCTTCTGTCCGGTACAGGCGAAGTGTGGATGAGGAATCTTAGCTTCGAGGAGGTGGGCAGCACCGTACTTGTGACCAGCCCGAGGCTAGCTCCGCCAAAGCTGGCCGCCCACCCGGTGAATCTGAACTTTAGCGATTAGCGCGGCAGTTGCCCGTTCGGATGGAGCTTCTCGTCATCCGTGGTAACCCTTTGCGCTCTTCCAATCCGCTGTACAATCCCAACATGAGCGGCGGAATCTTCTTTGCACCCGATGCTCCCCCTACGCGTCCAATACAAATGCTGTCGGCAAAGGTGCGCCCATGACCACATCCCGCGAGAAAAACGAACCCCGCAAGCTCCCCATGATGCCCATTCGGGACATGGTGATCTTCCCCTACATGATGACGCCCTTTGTGGTCGGCCGTCTCTCCAGTGTGCGCGCGCTCGAAGAAGCGCTCAACGGCGATCGCAAGATCTTTCTCGCCACGCAGCATGACGCCTCCATCGACGAGCCCAAGGCCAAGGAGATCTACCAAGTCGGGGCAATCTGCAACATTGTGCAGAGCGTCAAAATGCCTGACGGCAATATCAAAGTTCTCGTTGAGGGTGCGGAGCGCGCAAAATCGATCGACGTGACCGATCGCGATGGCTTTTTCGTCGCCACCGTCCGCACCGGGAAAACCGAATTCGAGATGACGCAGGCCCTCGAGCAGTTGATGCAGCGCGTCACCTCCCTCTTCGAGCAGTACGTCAAGCTGCAACAGTCGCTCAACTACGAGACCATCATCGCCTCGGTCCGCATGGACGAGCCAGCCAAGCTCTCGGACACGATCGCCGCGAATCTGCAGATCGGCATCGAAGAGAAGCAGGAACTGCTCGGCATCTTCGATCCTGCGGCGCGCCTAGCCCGCATCGCCGATGTACTCGACATCGAGATCGAAAAGCTCGACCTCGACCGCAATATCCAGTCGCGCGTGAAGCGCCAGATGGAGCGCGCGCAAAAAGAGTACTACCTGAACGAGAAGATCAAGGCCATTCAGAAGGAGCTGGGCCGCGGCGAAAAGAGCGAGTTCGACGAGCTGCGCAAGAAGATCGAGTCCGCCGGCATGCCTAAGGAGGTGCTCGACAAGGCCATCCAGGAGCTCAAGAAGCTCGAAGCGATGCCGCCGATGTCCGCCGAGTCGACCGTCAGCCGCAACTACATCGACTGGCTGCTTGCCGTGCCGTGGAAGAAAAAATCCAAGGAAACGCGCTCCATCGAGTACGCCGAGAAGGTCCTCAACGAAGATCACTACGGCCTCGAGAAGATCAAGGAGCGCATTCTCGAATTTCTGGCAGTTCGTCAGTTAGTCAAAAACCCGAAGGGTTCGATTCTTTGCTTCGTCGGACCTCCAGGCGTGGGCAAAACGTCCCTGGGCATGTCGATCGCCAAAGCCACCGGACGCAAGTTCGTGCGTCTCTCGCTGGGCGGCGTACGCGACGAGGCCGAGATTCGCGGCCATCGCAGGACCTATATTGGCGCACTTCCGGGGCAAATCATCCAGCACATGAAGCGCGCAGGAACCAAGAATCCGGTCTTCCTGCTCGATGAAGTCGACAAGATGGCCTCGGACTTCCGCGGCGATCCGGCATCGGCGCTGCTTGAGGTGCTCGATCCGGAGCAGAACACGACTTTCCAGGATCACTACCTCGATGTCGACTACGACCTCTCGCAGGTTCTTTTTGTCGCGACGGCGAACGTGATGCACACCATCCCGCCGCCACTGCAGGACCGCATGGAAGTGCTCCGTCTGCAGGGTTACACCGAGCAGGAAAAACTCGAGATCGCCAAGCAATATCTCGTCAAGAAACAGCGCGAGCAGACCGGCCTGAGCGAAAAGAACGTGGTCTTCGCGGACGACGCGATTCTCGAAATCATCCGCAGCTACACGCGCGAAGCCGGTGTCCGCAATCTCGAACGCGAGATCGGCAACGTGTGCCGCAAGGTGGCGCGGCGCGTGATCAAGAAAGGCGCAAAGCTCAAGGAAGAGATCACCGCGGCCAACATCAATGAGTTTCTCGGCGTGGTTCGGTTCCGCGACTCCGAAGTTCATGAAAGGAGTGAGGTCGGCCTCGTCACCGGCCTGGCGTGGACCGAAGTCGGCGGCAGCATCCTCACAACCGAAGTGCAGGTGCTCGACGGCAAAGGCAAGCTCACGATCACCGGTCAGCTCGGGGACGTGATGCAGGAGTCGGCACAGGCCGCGCTGGCTTACACACGCAGCAAGGCGTTGCACCTTGGGCTCAGCCGCGAGTTCTATCGCAACATCGACATCCATCTGCACGTCCCCGAAGGCGCAATCCCCAAGGACGGACCATCTGCAGGCATCACCATGGCTACAGCTCTTGCCAGCGCGCTGGCAAAGATTCCAGTACGGCGCGACATTGCTATGACCGGCGAGATCACCCTGCGCGGCAAGGTGCTGCCAATCGGCGGGCTCAAAGAAAAACTGCTGGCAGCCCTGCGTGCCGGCATCTTCGAGGCGATTTTGCCGCGCGGCAACGAGAAGGATCTCTCTGAGCTGCCCGACAATATCAAGAACGCGATGAAGCTTCACTTCGTCGATACGATGGACGAGGTGCTGGCGCTGGCGCTCGAAGGTCCGTTGCCCGCGCCCGTGCCGGTGGATGCCGACGTGCTGGCCGCGGTGCCGCCATCGGAGACAGGAACAGGCCAGGTCGCGCGGCAGTAGTCGCCACGCCAGCCTGTTCCTCCCATGCGCTATACCACTCAATTTCTGCTCTCCGCTCTCTCCGCGGCGCAATTCCCAGCCCCCACTGTGCCGGAGATCGCATTCCTCGGCCGCTCCAACGTGGGCAAATCGAGTCTCCTGAACGCGCTTGTCGGCGACAAGGCCGCCAAGGTTTCATCCACGCCGGGCCGCACCCGCGCCATCAACTTTTTTCTTGTCTCGGATGAGAAGCGAGCACCACGCAACATCCTCGCCGACCTGCCCGGCTACGGCTACGCCAAGATCTCGAAGTCGATCTCAGCAGAGTGGCCGAAGTTCATCGAGCCCTACCTCGCCGAACGTCCGACACTGAGCCTCTGTATCTGCCTCGTCGACTCGAACATTCCACCGCAGGAAAGCGACCGCACGCTCATCGAGTGGCTGCGCGCTGCAAACCGCAGCTTTGCCGTGGTTGCCACCAAGATCGATCGGCTCAGCGGCAACGTGCGCACAAAGAACCTGGCCGCGTTGAAGAAGGAACTGGAGCTCAATGAAGTACTGGCCGTCTCGGCGAAAACGAAGCAGGGCATGGGCGAACTGTGGTCGCGGATCGAGACGGCGAAAACGGATCAGCTCTGAGGAGGAGCGCCACTTTCCTCCTGTGACCCAAAGAGCAACAGGTCCGTGCCGGTCCCGGAGCACATACATTCGATCCGGCCAGGTGCCTTGATCTCGCCCCGTTGCACGCACTCCCGGACACGCTCGATCATCCGGGTCGCGAACTGTCGATTGGCCCAGACCAGGTGTGCTGCCTGCCCAAGCCGCCCCAGATAGCGGCTCGAACGCATCAGCCAGCGTCGCGCGGTGGCGTCGTCAGGCCCGAGACAGTCGAGCGCAATGGCGTCGAGTTTAGGCAGCCAGAGCGCCGGCGCACGATCCACGCGCCAAGTCACCAGCGCACGCACGTTCATCGGATCGGCTTCCGAACTCCCTTGCTGCTCCGGTGCTCGAGCCTGTTCCTCGGGACGTACTACGCCTTCGCGAAAGAGGTCGGGTCGCACACCGCGCTCCGTCATCTCGGGCGCGACCGTTTCAAGCGGCGCGGCGATACACACAGCCACAGTCTCGCGTTTGCGAATCTCGTTTTTCAGGATGCGCAGGGCCTCATCGAGAGAGTTCACAAGAAAGTCGATGATGCCGTCCCGTACCGCCTGTCGCTGTGCATCTGCGTCGCTCGTAGCTGCCAGCGTCGCCGCGCCGGCGACGTTCCCCGCGACTACCAGCGCGCGGCCTGTCCCATCCAGTTCGCCTGCCCAAAACAAGAGTCCACCCAGGCTCTGGCTCGCATCGGAGCCAGACTCCCTCATCAGGCGGGCGTAGTTGCTATAGGTCTCATGGATGAATGCTTGCGCGGTGGAATGATCGAGATCCTGCGCCAAGAGAAGGTTCTTCCTTTGCTTCGGCTCGCTGTACTCAGACGAACTACTGGAGCGACTGTTCTTTCCAGTTCAGTTTTCGCACGTAAAGAACCAGCTCGCCGGGTTTGGGATCCGTCTTCACCTTGCCGGCATCCTTGCCTTTGACGCAGTCATTCGGAATCACGAGGCCCTCGCTGAGAATGTCTTTAACCGGATACCAGGACTCGGATAACGTGTCCTTCTGCTTCGCCATGTCGCAATTCACGTAGTATTCGGTGGAGTCGGCATAGGTGGCGCGCACAAAGAGCGCGATCGCGGTCGCGGGCAGCCGCAGGTCAGCGGTCCCATCGTCGTTCAGCTTCACCCACTCGATGTGCGCTATCTGCTGGCGATTGATCCGGGCCTCGAGATTGTCTGGCCGAATCCTCTCGCCGGTCTTTCCATCCAGCACGCGCACGGTGATCTTCTCTTGAGCGCCTGCCGGTTGAACTAAAAATGAGACCCCTATGCACACAATAAACAACATTAGGTCTATCGATCGTTTCATGGACAACCTCTTGCACCTACCAGCTCGCGTACGGTTGCTCATCCGAGCCAGTATCCTGCGATCCAGAGTGCACATCGTTGATGCCCCCGGAATCAGTCTGATCCACCGAGGCCAGCGTGTCGCTCGTATCGGTTACCCACGTGTCCTTGCTGTGGGTCATTGGATCTTCCGGGATGCTCCGAAGGTAGCCACTCTGGATCAGGTCGTCAAGTGACTGAGGTGCCTTCTGCTTGTCCATGGTGTAGGAGTCGATGGCCGCCCGCATCACATGCAGGTCTTCGCGCAACACTGCCTCGCGCGCCGACCGAATAGCGCCGATGAAGCTCGGAACGGCAAGCGTCGCCAGGATGCCGATGATCGCCATCACGATCATCAGTTCCATCAGCGTAAAGCCGTCATCGCGTTGTCTGGTTCTGCGCATGTGCTCTACCAGTCCGAGTATTTGGTGCCGTCGAGAGCCGTACCCTGCGACTTCGAGTACACATCGAAGACGCTTTGCCCGCCGAACGAGTCTGACGTTGGATCGTCCTGCATGGAACGCATCCCCCACTCCGTCTTGCCGGTCATCGGATCGACCGGAATGCGCCGCAGAAACTTCACCTTCTTCCCCTGCACGTCGACGCCGCTCACCAGCGTGTCGAGGTCGGGCGGATAGTTCTGACTATCGACCTTGGTCTGAAATGCTCCGCGATCCGCCGCATCTTTGTAGTGATCGATCGCGTCGCGCATCTCCCACAGGTCCCTCCTCAACTCGCGCTCCCGATCCCGCTTCACCTTGAACCGCATCACCGGCACGGCGGCCGACGCAAGAATCGTGAGGATCGCAACCGTCACAATCAGTTCGACCAGCGTGAGGCCGCGTTCTCCGCGTTTCGACATGGTCCGCATGCTGCTCATGAGCGGTGCTACTTCACCACGATGGTGGCCTGAACGCCTTCAGCCTGCAGAGGCTGCTGTGCGCTCGTCAGTACGCCGGGATGCGCGATGCTGAGCTGGGTGCTTCCCGATGCCTTGGCCTGAAACGTCAGAACGCACACGACACCCGCACCGCTTACCCCGGCCGCGCCTGGCGGACGCGAGGCATTGATCACGATGTTTCCCGGGCCATCGTCCCGATGCACCAGCGCCACGGCCTGACCGTCGCTGCTCAGGAAATCGCCATCGCCAACGTTCACCAGCGCCAGCTTCGCCGGATCGTATTGAACCTGGAGCGGCACCGACCCCACATCGCGCGCCCCGGTCACTACGACGGGAACCTGGAAGGTCGTTCCCGAAGCGACCGACGAGCCAGCCGACGGCACCAACGAGAAGCGAAGAGCAGCCGGCGGAGCTGCGCCGGGAGATGCAGCCGCGGCCGCATTGGGAGGCGGCGACGAAGAAGGCGGAGCGCCTTGTGCCGATGCCCGGAACTGCGCCAATGCAGCTGGAGCCGCGGCCTGCGCACTTTGCCCCGATACGGTGCCCACACCTGCCTCCACCGGAGGCCGCGCCGGCGGAGCGATCGGCGAAAGGCTCATGGGAGAACTATCGATGGCAACACGCCGAAGCTCGGTGTACTGTCCGGTTCCTGTATCGACCGGCTGCAGATTGTTCGGGGTCAGAGTGGGCGAGCGCACGATGTGCGGTACCAGGAGGAAGACGATCTCGTCGTCTGTGATCTGGTGATCCTTCGAGCCAAACAAGTACTTCAGGATCGGAATCGAACTCAAGCCGGGAATCCCACTCCATGACTGCATGTCCTGCTGATTGAGGATGCCGGTCAGAACAGTCGCATCTCCCTCGTGCAACCGGATCGTCTGCTCGCTCTTCTTCTGCGCGATAATCGGCTCGGTCACGCCTTCAATGGTGACGCTATTCGCCTCGGAGCTGACCTCAATGGAGAGCTTCATCGTGACGTCGCCGTTATAGTGGACCGTCGGCGTCATTTCGATTACCACGCCCACATCGATGTACTGGAACTGCGTCTCGGCCAGAGGAGTCACGGCTGCGGCTACGCCGACGCCCGACTGAAAGGACCCTGTCGCAATCGGAATGCGCGAGCCGATCTTCATGCTCGCCTTCTGGCCATCCGTCGAGCGAATGCGGGGATTCTGAAGCGTCTTGGTATTGGAATCCGACAGCAGTGCATTGGCTGTCGCAGTCCCTATCGTCACTGCGAAATCGTTCGAGTTCAGGTGCGCCAGATTGTAGAGCGTCGGATTCGTGCTCGAAGAGGATGACGACGAAGAAGAAGAGGAGGAAGAGGAGGAAGAGCCCGACGTTGTCGGCGGTTGCAGACTCACTCCGGCGCTTTGTGGCCACGCGATGCCCAGCGTCCGTTGCCAGTTCTTGCTCACTTCCAGCACCGCAATGTCGACGACCACCTCCGGACGCGCCTTGTCGAGGTCGTTCACAAGCTTCTGCGCCAGCAGCAGCTCATCCGGCGTTCCGCGCATCACGATCGCGTTCTGACTCGGAACACCATAGACGTGCGCATTGGTCAGAACCTGCCGGATCGCTGTCAGTGTGTCCTGGAGATCGTTTTGCTGCCAGGCGTTCGACAGATAGAACGTCTGCACCGCTTGCTCATCGAGCTCCGTCCGTTTCGAACGCGTGTTTGCGGCAACAAAGATAGTGTTGCTTGTGATCGGCCGCCAGAAAGTGCTCGAGATCGTCCCCACGATGCGCAGTGCATCCAGCAGCGAAACGTTGGTGAGGTCAACCTGAATGCGCTTACCCGTGTAATCGGGATCGAAGAGCACATTGACGCCAGCTGCTTTGCCGACCGCCTGGTAGACGATCTTCGAGTCTTCCACCATGTGCAGTGTAAGCGGCTCGTTCGTGACTGGCTTCAGTTGTGCAGGCGCGCCTATGGTATCGAGAAGCGCCTCCTCGCCGGCGCTCTCCGGCAACCCACTCGTGTTCGCAGGCAGCTGCTCCTTGTGCAGCGCACGTACCTTGGCAATCTCCTGCTGCGCCGCTTCATCGCTGGGATCGATTTCCGAGGCGTGAATAAACTCCATCAACGCGCCTTGTTCGTCCCCGGTTGCCAGCAGCCTGCGCCCATTTTTCATGTGCAGAGAAGCGGTCGGCAACTGCACCCTATAATAGGCTTCCTTGTAAGTCAGCTCCTTGGGAGACATCGAATAGGCCTTCTGATAATCGCTGAAAGCCCTGTCGTAGTCTTCGCGAGCCTCGGCAGACTGACCCTGCTTGTACCAGGATTTTGCCGACTGTGCGTGAAGCGTCGCGGCGCTCAGCGCGGCCAGAAACGTAAAAAACGCGATCCGCAAAAAGGCTCTATCTGCGGCCACTCCGGCTGCGCGGCGATTCATTGAACTCCTCGGGGGCAAGTCAGGCTTCAGAGCCGGCAAGAGCCGCCCAGGGTTGGCGAGGCCGGCCAGGTCAGAATCTCCGATCTTCGAAACACCCATCCAACGTTGCCTCATTCTAGCAAAGCCCTGCAGGGTCTTGGACTTCGCGCACGAAGCCCCGTACGCGGCCGCGGCAACCCCGGCGCCTGCCCAGAATAGTCGCTTTTCGATCAATGCTACGATGAAGATTCGAGGTAACTTCGCTGTGTCCCGCCAATCCAGTCACGTCATCGCTCCTCAAGACCGCTCGGGGCCGCAAAAGCCCGTGCGTCCGCGCGATCCCGTGGCCAGTGGGGAGCGCGACGCCGCCCAGAATCGCGCCGCCAGCCACAACTACTTTCTTCTCGAAAAATATGAAGCAGGCATCGCCCTGCGGGGCACCGAAGTCAAGTCGATCCGCGAGGGGAAAGCCAACCTCAAAGATGCGTATGGGCTCGTGAAGGATGGCGAAGCCTTTCTTCTCAATGTACATATAGGACCTTATTCGCACGGCAATATCGCCAACCACGACGAAACGCGTACCCGCAAACTGCTCATGCATCGCGAAGAGGTGCGCAAGCTACAGTCAAAGACGCAGATCAAGGGGCATACGCTCATCCCTACCCGGCTCTATTTCCGCAAAGGCCGGGTCAAGTGCGAGCTGGCCCTGGCCAAGGGGAAACAGGACTGGGATAAGCGCGAGACCGAGCGCCGCCGGGAGGCGGACCGCGAAGCTCGGGCAGCGATCAATGCCGACAAGCATCGGCGGGGACGCTGATATCCGGGCGAGAGGGCTGGCAGGGCGAATGTCGATTCTTTGCTTTCCTGCCCGTATCCCCACAGTGAAATAAAATAGGTCCATGCGGACCAATCTGTCCTTTGCCTCCCCTGCAGAAGTTGCCACAGAACTCCTCGCCATCCTGGCCGTCGATGCACAGACCGAAAAGGGCCCCAACGCCAAGCCCGCGCCATCCCTTCTGAGTTCCGACCCTGCCTTGACCGCAGCTGCAGCCGCCGTCCTCGCGAGCGGCGAGTTCAAGGCCGGGACCAACGAGACGCTGCTCTTACACACGCCCGCAGGGCTTGCCGCCAAGCGCCTTCTGATTGTGGGACTTGGCAAACAAGTCAAAGCTACCGTCCACAGCGTCCGCAACGCCTCCGGAACAGCCGTCCGCTTCACCAAGCCGCGTGGCATCCGCGAATTGACCCTCGTCCTGCCAGAGAACAACTCCATAGGTCCGCTCCATGCAATGGCGAGGGCGGCCGTCGAAGGCGCCTTTGTCGGTGATTTCGATCCCGACACCTATCGAAGCGACCGCAAAGATCTAAGTGTGCAATCGTTCACCGTTGTCGCTCCGGCAGCCTCGGACCAACCTGCGGTCGAAGGCGGCTTCAATGAGGGCGTTATTGTCGGCGAAAGCCAGAATTTCACCCGCTCGCTGGTGAATGAGCCAGGCAACAAGCTCACGCCGACGGTCATGGGTCAATGCGCCTCAGCCATGGCCCAGGAAGTCGGCCTGGCCTGTGAGGTCCACTCCACCGAAAAGCTCCATGAGCTCAAGATGGGAGCCTTCTGGAGCGTCGCGCAGGGCTCTGCCGAGCCGCCGGCCTTGATTGCCCTGCGATACGAGCCTGAAGGCCTGCAAGACGGCCCGGTTCTCGGCCTGGTGGGGAAGGGCATCACCTTCGACACCGGTGGCATCTCCATCAAACCCGGCGACAACATGGAGAAGATGAAGTACGACATGGCGGGTGGCGCTGCCATGCTTGGCGCCATGCGCGCGATCGCCCTGCTCAAACCCAAGGTCCGCGTGATCGCCGTGGTCTGTGCCGCAGAGAACATGCCCGATGGCAAAGCCTACAAGCCCGGCGACGTCGTGACCGCCATGCCCCTGGCCTCCGACCGGCCCGGCAAGACGATTGACATCATCAATACCGACGCCGAAGGCCGCCTGGTGCTGGCCGACGGCCTGACCTATGCCCGCCAGCTTGGCGCAACGCACCTCATCGACGCCGCCACGCTCACCGGCGCCATCGGTGTCGCTCTTGGTCTGATCAATGCGGGCGCGTTCTCTAACGACGACCCCACCTTCGAGAAGTTTCAGGCCGCCCTTGCTCTATCTGGCGAAAAGTTCTGGCGCATGCCGCTTGGCGACGAATACGCCGACATGATCAAGTCGGACATCGGCGACATCAAAAACACCGGCGGCCGCTACGGCGGAGCCAGCACCGCCGCTGAATTCCTCCATACGTTTACCGAGGACACGCCGTGGATCCACCTCGACATCGCCGGCCTCGCCTGGAACGACGAGAACAAGCCTTTCCTTGCAAAAGGCCCGACAGGCGTTGCCGTGCGGTCCATTCTCGAGTGGGTCAGAAGCTACGCCACTTAGAGCAGGTAACCGCATCCGCTCATCTGCGGTAACCAAGACCGATGTCCCCAGATCGCCATTCGGCGTTTCCTTATGCGATCTTTATTGATCGGCGACGCGCGCTGGAGTAGTAACAAGACAAGCATTCGAGTTCCGTACCCAGCGGAGGGCAAAGCAATGATCTTGCAGACGGCACAACTGTCGCCTGGCCAGAAGGCGGCCATCGAAGAGAAGGTCGGACGCGAACTCACAGCCCAGGAGAACATCGTGTTCTGTTGTGGCGCACCCAAGGTCACGAGCGCGGCCGATCGGGAAAGTGCGGTCCAGCAAATGCGCTATCAGCTCGCCTTGCGCGATGCCAGCCAGCGGCGTCTATCGATCGCCGACAGCATGGCGGCTCTCTTAGGAGAAGGCGCGACCGAACTGCCCGCCTAAGGCAGTAGGCCGAAGCAGCCGTCGAGCCGGCGCCTCACGGCGCGTCATGATCTGCGACCACGCAACAACTTCCATCCTTGCGGAAGAAAAGCCCTGATCCGCCCACCTGCTTCCACCAGCCTGCGCCGTTCTTCGCGGAGCGCAGGCTGATGACGCCGAAACGCCACGCCGACTTATCCCCCTCAAACGGCCTCTTGGACAGCACATCCTGATAATTGGGAACTGGCCACGTGTGATCCAGGACCTCATAAGCGCCGATTCCCCCATCCAGGGCGCCGCTCAGCCATTGGTCGCATTGTGCCTTTAGCGACATGCCGGGGCGCAGCGGATAGAGCGCGATGATATGTGCGGTCCCTGCTGGCGCAAGCCTCTCCGGCAGCGCCTGCACGATCCGACGCAGAATTCCGGTGCCCTCATCGCCTCCGCTCCAGAAGTTGTCTCCCGCCGACGCTGTGCTATCCGGGATGTAGGGTGGATTCGCGAGCAACAAATCGCAACCCCCTTCGACAGCCGCGAACAGATCGCTCAGCACGAATTCTGCATTCGCGATTCCATTCAGCGCCGCGTTGAAGCGCGCAAACTCCAATGCCCGAGGATTCACGTCGATTCCTACAACGCCCTCACAGTGATCGCTGGCCAACAGCACATGCACTCCAGAGCCGGTTCCAAGATCGATCGCCCGCTTTCTTCGCGTGCGTTTGACCAGACCCCCAAGAATGTAGCTCTCACCCCACAGCCACATCACCTGGTTGATGGCCGTATTTCTGGAGGCCCGGTCCGTAGCGATGAATCTTCCATAACACGGAAACAGGCAGGTTTTCGATCGAAGCGCTGCTCCGTCTCGCTCGACGAGCCGACTCTCCACCACCGCGTCGACGAATCCAGCAGACGTGAGTTGGATCAGTCGATCCGCCGCGACTTCCTCACCATCGATGAAGAGCTGCAACAGCGTGTCGACTAGATCATTCGGGTCGGGAGTCCATCTGCTACGCAGGGCCGGCCAGAAGTTCACGCCCAGACGCGGGAAGACTCCAAGACGGGCGGCACAACTTGCGAGTGTGTAGCCGCTGCCGGATAGCCCTTCACGCAGAATCGCCATCTTTGCCGGCGCCAAAGGCACGGGAGGCGCAACCTCTTCCGCGAGTGAAGCGAGTCGTTCCATCGCATCGATCTCCTCGAGCCAGGTGAATCAGACGCCCACAATGTTTCCGTCGTCGTCCACATCGATCGCCAGGGCCCGCGGTTCGCGGGGCAGACCTGGCATCAACATCATGTTGCCGGCGATCGCGACCACAAAACCCGCTCCCGCGGAAAGCGAAACATCGTTGATGCGCAGAGTCCAGTCCTTCGGCGCGCCCATGCGCTTTGGGTCATCGGTCAGCGAGTACTGTGTTTTGGCGATGCAGACGGGCAGGCGGCCGAATCCCCACGCCGCATAGCGATCGAGCTTTGTACGCGCCTCATCGCTGAACGCCACACCCGCTGCACCGTACACCTTTGTCACCACCTTGAAGATCTTCTCTTCAAGTGCATCTTCGTCCTCGTGTATCGGCCGCACGCCCGGCATCGGATTAGCATCGATCGCAGCAACGACTTTCTTCGCCAGGTCAACCGATCCGGCACCGCCCCTGCTGAAGGCCTCCGTCACCGCAGATTCAACTCCCAATCGCGCGCACTCCTCGTGGATCGCCTCGAGTTCTTCGCCCGAATCCGACGGAAAGCGATTCAGCGCCACCACCACCGGCACGCCGTACGCCTGCAGGACATGCACATGATGCGCCAGATTTCCGAAGCCCGCAGTCAGATCGCCTTCGCCCTGCGCCTTCAGACTCTGCACTGTAGCCACCAGTACCGCCGCTTCGGGTTTGAGTCCGGACTCGCCCATCACGATGTCGAAGTATTTCTCAGCGCCGAGATCGGCAGCAAAACCGCACTCGTTGACCACGTAATCAGCCAGGTGAACGGCCATCTTCTGGGACAACACTGAGCTCGTCCCGTGGGCAATGTTCGCGAACGGTCCAGTGTGTACGAGGGCAGGCGTACCCTCCGTTGTCTGCACCAGGTTCGGCATGAGTGCCTCGTTCAAGAGGGCCATCATCGCGCCGGTCGCGCCGAGATGCCTTGCCGTGACTGGCCGCCCCTCACGCGAAACTCCCACAACAATGGACTCAAGCCTGCGCCGCAGATCCGCCCTGCTCGAAGCAAGCCCGAGAATCGCCATGATCTCCGATGCTGCCGTGATCACAAACCCCGTTGTCCGATTCGCTCCTTCGCGCCACGGCTTATCCTGCTCGCCCGCGCTCACCACAACCTGGCGAAGCGCGCGGTCGTTCATATCCATCGCACGCGGCCACGCGATCTGCGCGGGATCGAGATCGAGCTTGTTGCCGAAGTAGAGATGCGAATCGATCATCGCCGCCAGCAAATTGTGCGCTGCGGTGATGGCGTGAAAGTCACCATGAAAATGTAGATTGATCTGCCGGCTTGGTTCGACTTGAGATCGACCGCCGCCAGCAGCTCCGCCTTTCATGCCAAAGACCGGCCCCAGCGACGGCTCGCGCGACGTCACGGCCGACTTGAGCCCGATCCGTTCCAGCCCCTGCGCCAGCCCGATCGAAACCACGGTCTTGCCTTCGCCCGAAGTGGTCGGCGTCGTGGCTGTCACCAGAATCAGCTTGCCACGATGCGCCACACGCACATCGGTGAGAATGCTGAGCTTCAGTTTCGCGCCGAACCTGCCCACGGTTTCATAGTCCTCGGGTGTGAGCCCCAGCTTCTGCGCAATACGATCGATCGAGATGAGGGCATCCTGCTCCAACGTTGTGCTAGCCATAAATTCAATCGGTCCGTACTATACCGCGCAAACCGGGAATTCCATGTGACGCCGGCAACAGTAAATGCGAATGCGTCACATCGCCTCAGGGCTTTCGATTCCCAGCCAGCCCAGCCCCGTTGTCAGTTCGCGCAAAACCACTGCGGCCGTTGCCAGCAGAAAGGTCTTCCGCGCCGGGTCTTCTTCTGTCAGGATATGGTGCTTGTGGTAGAAGTTGTTGAACTCCTGTGCCAGTTGAAACGCGTGCCTTGCCAGATACGCCGGTTCTGAGGTCGCGATGCACTGATCGAGCACCGCCGTGCGGCGTCCGGCTCGCAGCCACAGGGCCCAAATGTCCTCGTTCTCCTCGCCGCTTAGATAAGACGCCGGATTCACGCCGGCGAACTGGTGCAGCACCGCCTCCGCCGTCGTCCCACCCTTGCGAAAGATATTGCGGATACGCACCACAGCATACTGACAGTAGGGTCCGGTCTCGCCTTCGAAACTCAGCGCGTCTTTAAAGTCGAAAGCGATCACCGAATTCCGCGTGTACTTGAGCATGAAGTAGCGCAGAGCACCGATGGCAATCTGCTCGGCGATCTTCTGCCGTTCGGCTTCATCGCGCCCTGTTTGCCGCGCATCCACTTCAGCGCGCGTCGCGGCAATCAGCTTGTCGATCAAGTCGTCGGCCTTGACGCCGAAACCCTTGCGGCCGCTAACCAGAATATAAGGACTATTGAGGTCCTCCTCGGCGACCTCGTAACCCATCTCAAGCGCACAACGTGGCGTAAGCGCGACCTTTTCGTATCCAAAATGGATGCAGTGATCAGCCTGGTCGGTGTACCCCATCCCCCGCAGAGCCTGGACCAGATTTGCCTGCGGATCGGTTTGCCTCACGTCGATCACGTTATAGATCGCGTTCGCGCCGCCGAAGTGCGGATGGTCCGCTTCGCCCTGCTCTGTCGAGATCCAGCACTCATGATCAGGATAGGTGAAGAACGTCCTGTAGCCGAAGTCCCGCCCGAGCAGGCCGAACTTCCACAAGTGATACGCGATGTCTTTGCCCACATACGTCACGGTCCCGTTCGAGCGCACGATCACCTTCGCGTCTTCGTCCGGGCCTTCAGAATCGTTCTCATCCTCAGCTGTGTTGGTGCTGCGCTCGTCGGCGTCGGCCTTGTCGGACGCAACGCCCGGTCGCGTCATCACCCAGCAGCCTTTGTTTTTGCCCTCGTTCTCGAAGTACAGCACGCCGGTCTTCTTCAACTGCTCGAAGGCCAGCGCCCAGAAGTCGAGATGGAGAATCTCGCTCTCGCGCGGCAAGAAGTCGTACTCAATGCCCAGCCGCAGCATGGTTTCGAGATGCCGCTTTAACACTGCCGTCGAGATCAGTTCGGCAACTTCAGCAGTCTCGTTGCCGCCCTGCTCGATGGCGTGCAGCGTGCCGTACCGCAAGCGCTTACGCGCCGCCTTTTCCTCCTCTGACCCCTGCTCATACCAGGACGACGTCCGCGCGTAGAGATCCCAGCAAATGTAGTCGATAGCGTCCTTGAAGAGCACGTTCTGCGCAAAACGGCTCTCGCTCTCGGCGATCACCGCACGGATCTCGGCCAACGACTTGCATTCTAGATGCAGAAAACCCACCACCACATCCGCCACCTGCACGCCGGTATTGTCGATGTAGTTCTGCACCATCACCTGCTGGCCGGCGGCACGCAGCAGGCGCACAAACGTGTCGCCCAGGATCGCATTCCGCAAATGGCCCACGTGGGCAGCCTTGTTGGGATTGATGCTGGTATGCTCGACCAGCGCCACGACTGCGTGGGGCAGACTTTTGGATGCGGGTGTGAGCTGATTTGCAGCGGCACTCCGTGTGCCTTCGGTCCGATCGAACCGCGCATTGATGTACCCTGCGCCCGCGACTTCGAAGCTGGCAAAACCGTCGACCGCGCCGAGCGCTGCCACAATCTCCTGCGCGATCGCCTTGGGCGCCTTGCGCAAGGTGCGCGCGAGTTGCAGGGCAACGGGCGTCGCCAGTTCGCCGAACTTCAGTTCCGGCGGAACCTCGAGCGGGATGCTTTCCAGGGAGAGATCGTATTTGGCTTTCAGCGCCTCGCGAATTCGCGCCTCCAGCCTCTTCTCGAGTTCCAGATACACAGGGGAGAACCTCAGAAATCCTTGATTTTCAAGGCGATTTTATCACCCGAGGTGAGGCAGACCGATGTCTCGCACAGCCTGGGCGCAGGCTTGCCGCACGGGTCGCATACCGTAAGATGAAGAAGGGTCGTCGCTGACTCCATTTCCGTATTTCACGACTCTTAGATCACCTCGCAATGTCCGATCAGGCTCCCGCACAGACGCGCTTTTATCTCACCACGCCCATCTACTATGTGAATGCGCGGCCGCACCTGGGCCATGCCTACTCGACGATCGTCTGCGATGCGATCGCGCGCCGCAAGCGTGCCCTCGGCATCGACACCTGGTTCCTCACCGGCACCGACGAACACGGACAGAAGATCGAGCGATCCGCCAAACAGGCCGGTCGCACCCCGCAGGAGTTTGCCACCGCAATTGCCGCCGAGTTTCGTGGCTTGTGGGATCGGCTCGGTATCACCTACGACGACTTCATTCGCACCACCGAGCCTCGTCATGTTCGCGGCGTGCAACACCTGTTTGCTACGCTGCGCGACAAGGGCTATGTCTACAAAGGCTCCTATACAGGCCAATACTGCGTCTCCGATGAGGCGTGGGTCGATGTTCCTCCCGGCGCGCCGTGCCCCGATTGCGGACGCATCACGGAAACCGTCAGCGAAGAAAACTACTTCTTCAAGCTGTCCGCGTTCGAGCGCAAGCTGCTTGAGTTCTACGAAGCCAACCCGGGCTTCATGCAGCCCGAGTCGACCCGTCGGGAAGTCATCAGTTTTGTCCGTAGCGGGCTCGCCGACGTATCCATAAGTCGCAGCAGCTTCACTTGGGGCGTTCCGGTTCCCGGTGATGGCAATCAAGTGATCTATGTCTGGTTTGATGCCTTGGCGAACTACATCACCGCGCTTGGCTATGGCTCTGATACTCCCGCCGATGAGCAACGATTCGCCATGTTTTGGCCCGCCAACATGCACCTCATCGGCAAAGAGATCAGCCGCTTCCATTGCGTCTACTGGCCAGCTTTCCTGATGGCCGCGGGCATTCCCGTGCCGTACTCGGTGCGCGCCAACGGCTGGCTGCTCTTCGATCAGGGCAAGATGTCCAAGTCGCGCGGCAACATCGTGCGGGCTGAGACCGTTCAGGAAGTGCTCGGCGCAGACGCCTTGCGCTACTTCCTGCTACGCGAGATACCCTTCGGCCAGGACGGCAACTTCTCGTTCGACGCCTTGGTCCAGCGCTACAACGGTGACCTCGCCAATGGCTACGGCAATCTCGTGAGCCGTGTGGTCAACATGGTGCACAAGTTCTTCGGCGGAGTGGTGCCGGAGCCTGGTGCGGAAGCATCCGCGGAGGCGGCGTTGCGCGAGCATGCCGTGAAGACCATCTCTGAGTTCGGTCCGACCTTCGACGAGCTGAACTTCTCCGACGCGCTCAAGAACTTGTGGCTCCTCCTCGCCGAGACCGACGGCTACCTCACGGCCAATGCCCCATGGAAGAAGCCGCCCGAACGCTCGGATGCGGATCACACCGCACTCCAGGCCCGTGTGCTGGCGACGGCAGCCGAGGCCATCCGCATCATCACCGCGCTGGTGTACCCCATCCTGCCCGATGCTGCCGCGAAAGTTTGGCAACAACTGGGACAGGGAGAGATCGCCGATGCTGCGAAGCAATCCTTCCTCACCGATCTGAAGTGGGGCGGCCTGAAGCGTGGCACGAAATTCAGCGATCCAGCGCCGCTCTTCCCTCGCGCGGAAAAGGACGCTGTAGAACGCATGGTCGCGCTCGAAGAAGAGAACAACAAGTCGGTGATTGAAGCCGCGGGTGGCCCGAGCCAACCTGCTGCCGAACCGAGTCCCGCGCCGGCAGTCCCGGCAAACGAACCGAAGAAGGCAGAAATGAAGCCCATGGAAGAGATCAAGCCCAGCTCAGCAGCGCCACCTGCAACAACTCCCGCAGCATCAGCGTCCGCGCCGGCTGACTCCGCCGAACCGCAGGTGCCCCAACCGCAGGAGTCTGCTGCGCCCGGTGGCTCGTCGCCAATCATCGAGATTGACGACTTTGGCAAGGTCGAATTGCGCGTTGCCCAGGTCCTTGTCGCCGAGCGCATTCCTAAGGCTGACAAGTTGCTCCGCCTCGAGGTCGACCTAGGCTATGAGAAGCGTCAGATTCTTGCCGGCATTGCCCAGTACTATGAGCCAGAAAATCTCATCGGCCGCAAGATCGTCATCGTCGCCAATCTTGCTTCGCGCAAGATGCGCGGCTTCGAGTCGAACGGCATGCTGCTGGCGGCATCGCTGCCCGATGGCGCACCCGTGTTGGCCGGCTTCCTAGAGGAGGTTCCCATCGGAGCCCGCCTGAAGTAAGTGCGGCCCTTAGGTTTGATCCGCTGTGTCGTCCTCGTCGTCGTTTCCTCACTCGGAGACTCTTTTGCTGATCGACTCCCACGCCCACCTCGACAGCCCGCGCTACGCTGACGACCGCGCCGAGATGCTCGCTCGTGCCTATGAGGCCGGCATCGGCGGGGTGCTCTCGATCGGCATCGGCGAAGGGCCGGGCGAGATGCATCAGGCCTTCGACCTCTGCCGCCAATTCAATGGCCAACCTGCCATCCCCAAGCTTTACGCCAGCGCCGGCATCTATCCTCACGCGACCCCCGGAGCCGATGATGCGGCCCTCGCCAAGCTCGACAACCTGCTAGCTGAACCCGAGGTCATTGCCTGCGGAGAGATTGGTCTCGACTACTACCACGAGGGTGCCTCGCACCGTGTTCAACATGAAAAACTGGTGGCACAACTGACCATCGCTGCCCGTCGCAAGCGGCCCATCCTGATTCACTGCCGCGGCACCAATGAATCTGCCGACGCCTGGGACGATATTCTTCTTGTTTTGGATGAGCATTGGAGGCATACCGGGCTAGGCGGCGTCATGCACTGCTTCGGCGCCGGCTGGGAGCAGGCCCGACGCTCGCTCGATCTCGGCTTCCTCGTCTCCTTCGCCGGTAATCTGACCTACCCCAAGGCTCAGCCTCTTCGCGCCGTCGCCGGCAGAGTGCCGCTCGACAGTGTTCTGGTCGAAACCGATGCTCCCTGGCTCGCCCCGGCGCCCGACCGCGGCAAGCGCAATGAGCCGGCTTTCGTCGTCCGCACGGCCGCAACCCTGGCCGACCTGCACGCCGTCTCCCCCGACGAAATCGCCTCCGCCACGACCCGAAACTTCTGCCGCCTATTCGGCCTGCCCTCCGGCATGGGAAACTGATAGAGGCTGTTGTCCGGGTCTCCCGGCAAGATCGAGGAAGAACATGGCGCAGGACAATTCATTCGACATCGTCAGCAAAGTGGACATGCAGGAAGTCCGCAACGCAATCGATCAAGCGCTCAAGGAGATCCGCCAGCGCTTCGACCTGAAAGATTCCCACTCGGAGATCAATCTCGAAGGAAGCGACACGATTCAGCTGGCCTCGGCCAACGAGTACAAGCTCGAAGCGGTCAAGGAAATCCTCGGCCAAAAGCTCGTGAAACGCGGCGTCTCGCTCAAGAATCTTGCCTATGGCAAGGTCGAACCGGCCGCGGGACAGAGCGTGCGCCAGAAAATCGGCCTGCAGCAGGGAATCCCTACCGAGAAAGCAAAAGAGATCGTCAGAATTGTGAAGGAATCAAAAAAGAAGGTACAAGCCAGTATTCAAGGCGATACTGTGAGGATAGCCGGTAAGGACCGCGACGATTTGCAGGCCATCATAGCCACGCTGCGCGGGCGCGATTTCGGCGTGGAACTGACGTTTACGAATTACCGCACGAATTAGAGCAGATTCCCAACCGGCCCACGCATCCCCACGCGAAGCCGCACAGGAACGGAAAGCGCGAGAACCGACACGATTGAGTACCCTGGCGATAGCAACGGCACGAGAAGTCTTTGAGCTCCTGCGCGAAGACCTCGTCGCCATCGAGCAGGAGTTGGGTCGCGACGCAGCCTCCAGCGTCAGCACCATCACCGAGATCGCCGAGTACCTTCGGGAAGGCGGCGGCAAGAGAATACGCCCCTCTCTACTGTTGCTGACCGCCCATGCGCTCGACTACTTCGGCCCCAGCGCGATCCGCCTCGGTGCGGTCGTCGAGATGGTCCACACTGCCACCCTGGTGCATGACGACATCATCGATGGTGCCCAAACCCGCCGCGGCCGCCCCTCGCCGAACACTACCTGGGGCAACGAAAAATGCGTTCTGGCCGGCGATTGGCTCTACATGCAGGCATTTCGCGTTGCCCTCGAGGAGCGCAACCTCCGCGTGCTCGATCTTCTCATCGGCCTCACCCAGCAGATGGTCGAAGGAGAGCTGCTCCAGATTCAGCGCCTCGGCAAGGCCGTCTCCGAGGCCGAATACTACGACCTCATCTTCCGCAAGACCGCCTGCCTGTTCTCCGTCTCCATGCGGCTTGGCGCAGTCCTGGCTGGGGCTACCGAGACCGAAGAGAACAACCTTGCCACCTATGGCCGCTCCGTCGGGCTTGCCTTCCAGATCGTCGACGACGTCCTCGACCTGACCGCAACCGAAGAGGTTCTGGGCAAGCCAGTCGCCAGCGATCTGCGCGAAGGCAAAGCCACACTGCCGGTCATTCACTCCATCGATCACGGAACGGCCCGCGACCGCCAGATGATTCAGCGCGTACTCGACGATCGCAGCTTCGAGCACTCCAGCCGCGAACGGATCCAGGAGATCCTTATCCGCAACGGTTCGGTCGAGTACGCCATGGCCGCGGCCGATCACTATGCCGAGCAGGCCCGGCAAGCTCTTGCTTCCCTATCCGACTCGGACTTCAAACGTGCGCTGCTCTGGGTACCCGACTTTGTTGTAGCTCGCGACAAGTAGCTTTCTTCTTCCCCGATGACCACGAAACCACAAAAACTGTGGACCGAAGTCGATGCCTACTTCGACCACCTGCTTATCCAGCGCGATCCTGCCCTCGAGGCCGCCATTGCTGCCAATCGCGAGGCCGACCTGCCCGCGATCGACGTCACGCCCCTGCAAGGTAAATTCCTCGAGATCCTGGTGCGTGTCTCCGGAGCCCGCCGCATCCTCGAGATCGGCACACTGGGCGGGTACAGCACCATCTGGCTCGCCCGTGCCTTGCCTGCGGGCGGAACTGTCGTATCGCTCGAGCTGGAGGCGCGCCACGCAAAGATCGCGCGCGGGAACCTGAAAAGAGCTGGTCTGACCGAGCGAGTCGACATCCGCGTCTCCCCTGCTGCCAAAAGCCTCAAGAAGCTCGTCGCCGAGGGAGCGGAACCCTTCGACCTGATCTTCATCGACGCCGACAAGGCGAGCTATCCCGACTATCTCGAGTGGTCGCTCAAGCTCTCATGCCCTGGCACGCTCATCGTCGCCGACAACGTCGTGCGCGAAGGGACAGTCATCGATCCGAAACACCCCGACCCCAACGTGCAAGGCGTTCGCCGCTTCACTGAAAAGCTGGCCGCCGAGCCCCGTCTCACCGCAACCGCGCTCCAGACCGTCAGCTCAAAGAATCACGATGGATTCATTCTCGCCGTGGTCCAAGGCTGAATCGACTGAAACTAGCGCAACCCCTTCACCAGCACTCCCCAGAAGCCAAAACCAGCCAGCGTAATCGCGGCGGCGCGATTCAGAATTGAAGTGCGAATCTCGACGCGTTTGACGATCCAGGACGAGAAGGCGCTCAGCACGGTCCACCACAGCATCGATCCGAGAAAGACGCCGGCCACAAACTGAGCCGGGTCGGCAGCGCCGACCGCTGAAATCATCGCCGCGAACGAGAGAATCGTCATCGGATTCGAGATCGTCAGAAGAAACGTTGTTCCGATCCGGCGCAATCGGCCTTCGCTTTCCCCAACAGCAACCTCCTGAAGCGACGCCTCATGCCATGTCTTCCAGGCCAGCCAAAGGAGGATCACTCCTCCAACGATAGCAATAGGACGTGCATACGCCGCGGCCATGCGGACCCCAGCCGCAGCAAGAGAGCCGTAACAGAGATCGGCAAGAGCCGCGCCCAACCCGCTCACGATCCCTGCGCGAAACCCGGACCGAAGAGATTGTTTCAGGACCAGAGTTCCAATCGGTCCGACCGGTGCAGCAATACTGAATCCCAGCCACAACCCTTGCGCAACGGGCACAATCGACATGAGTTGAGAGTAGAATTTGCGGAATCGCCGCGGAAGGAGATTTCGGAAGTCATCAGCCCCCGGCGATTTGGAAACAAAAGTAAAATTGCGATATGAAATTCGATTCGAAAGCGGACATCGATGCGACCGACTGGAAGTTGCTGAGCGTGATTGAACGCAATGCACGCATGAGCTTCGCAGAACTGGGCAGAAAACTTCGGCTGTCCGCTCCAGCTGTGGCAGAGCGGGTGAAACGGCTCGAGGAGCGCGGCGTCATTCAGGCTTACCGCACGGAAATCGACCTCTCCGCTCTGGGCAGGCCCCTGCACGTCTACTTGCGCTCGGTTGTGCAGCCGTCAGATTATGCGCGATTCAGAAAGAAGATCGAAACTCTCGACTCGATCTTCGAGTGCCACCATGTCACCGGGACCGAATCGTTCGTGCTCCGCGCAGCACTTGACGGCGTCCCATCGCTCGAAGTTTTGATCCAGCAACTCACAGCTTTCGGACCGACGACTACCTCGGTCATTCTCTCGACGACACTGGATCGGCGTCACTATCTTCCAACGCAGAAGTGATGCCGATAAAGTTCGGATCGCAGCTCTGTCACTAGCGCTGTTGCAATCCCGGATCCTGTTGCGCTTGCTCCGTGATGTGGACCGAGTGCTCAAGCTGGAACGTCAGCACCGTCTCAGCGGGCAGCATAATCTGCTTGTTGCCGGTGAGCGCTCCACCAGCCGTCCCTGCTCCGCCGCCGGCCAATGCGCCAATGGCTGCGCCTTTGCCGCCGCCTGCGAGGCCGCCGACCAGCGCTCCGAATGCCGCACCACCTCCAGCGAATAGACCGGTGCGCTTCCCTTTGCCTTTCCCCGCACGTGAAATCGAGCTGGTCGCGACAGGATAGCTGCCCCACCGCGTATGAATCCTCTCAAGCCGCACCGAAAGGAGAGCCCCGCCTTTGAAGTGGCCTAGCGGCTTCGCATCCTCCACAACACCCTCGGCGCGTGCTTCCCGCGGAATGACAGTCTGGCCATGCACGGCCACGTCGTGGGCAACCGTCGCCGTGAACGCGTCTCCCGCGTGCGAAATCTCGGATCCAAGATCGGAGTCCAGCCTGACTTGCAGCTGCGTTCCCTCAGGTAACGACACAACAGCCGGAGGCGGCGGTGGAGGAGCGGACGCTTGCTGGCCGCTGCCGGCAGGGCCTGCGGACGACGCTGTAACGGGAGCAGCACCAGCCTGCCCACTGGCTGGCGTCGCGGTCTGTCCGGACACAGGCGCCGCGGAGGATTGCGCGGCGTCCGGTGACGCGGCTGGCGCTGACTGCGCGGGTTGCGCGCCCTGGCTTGTTGCTGCCGTGTTGTTATTCGACTTGCATCCGCCCATCGCAAGTGTGGCGGCAAGACTGACGGTGGCAAAGAAAGCAAAACTGCGGAGGACGTTCATTGGGTCTGCTCCTAGTGTTTGATCTGTTCTACTCTCTGCAAGACGAGCGACGGGCAACTCACAAGACAGTGCGTCAAAGCAGCATGGAGCCTGGCATATTCAAGGAAGAGGAAACTACATCAGCGAGTTCAACGGATCGATCTATCTTCTAACTCTCACTCATCATTTCGCGCAAGGCCGCTGCGTAGTGCTCCGGCAACGGTTTCTTATTCAGGCGATCGTCGCAAACCACATGCACAGTCTCGCCTTCCGCCAGCAGCGTCGCGTCCGCGCCGTTCTCTCCCTTGCGCAGGATGCGATAAGCAAACTTGATCACTGACTGCCGCAACAGTGAGGGCCGAGTCTCGATGAGGATTTCGTCGTCGTAGTGCGCTGGTGCCTTGTAGCGGCACGTCGCCTCCACCACAGGAAGGATGCACTCGTGCTCCTTCTCCAGCTGGCTGTAAGCAAGCCCAAGCGCACGCAGCAACTCCACGCGCCCCAGCTCGAACCAGACCAGGTAGTTGGCGTAGTACACGATGCCCATCTGATCGGTTTCGGCGTAGCGCACGCGCACCTGGTGCGTGAAAGCGGGCATTCGGTCTCTTCCCGTCGGCCTAGGGACTATCGACATATACGGGCGGGCACGTTGCAAGAGAAAATCCGGC
Source organism: uncultured Occallatibacter sp. (assembly GCA_964585715.1). Taxonomy (GTDB): domain Bacteria; phylum Acidobacteriota; class Terriglobia; order Terriglobales; family Acidobacteriaceae; genus Telmatobacter. Next base: position 19,904 of record CAZPEZ010000011.1, on the reverse strand, counting down.
TAGACGAAGCCGAGGCCGAAGACTGTGGCGGGCCCACCTTCGCCGAGAATGACGTATGGCCGGATTTTATCCGCAACCCGAAGGGACGGGGCCATTTTTCCCCATCTCTTTGTCCATCGTCGCTCACAGACACCCGGTATGCCTCGCTCCTCATTCCTAGAGATGAGAAAAAATAGCTCCCGTCGCTGCCCACTCGTATATGTCGATACACCCTAGGGTTTCAGGTGGCTGAAGACTGTCAGCTTGGCTACGTCGTTGAAGCTGACATACACAAAGAACATCACCAATACGACAAAAGCCGCCTGATAGATACGCTCTTTGATCACCATGCTGATGTCGTGCCGCATCAGGCTTTCGATCAGCAGCAGCATAATCAGGCCACCGTCAAGAATCGGGAACGGCAGCAGGTTGAGAATGCCGAGGTTGAGGCTGATCCCGGCCGCGAGTCCAAACTTTGGCGCCCAGTACTTCGTTTCCGCGGCCTGACCTGCCGCGTGGGCAATGCCCACTGGGCCCGCGAGTTGCTTGACCGATGCCTGCCGCGTGAGCAGCTTCTTCAGCACGTCGACAATCAGCAGCGAATTCTCTGCACAAAAATCGCGCGCTTCGCTCACCGCTTGTCCAAAGACCATGGGCCGCTCATGCATCGGCGGATCGGCTGGCGCAACCGCCATAAAGCCAAGCCGCCACTGGCCATCCGTCTGGGTGGGATGAACCACTGTCGGCGCAAGCGTCGCGCCGTTGCGTTGCACGGTCAGAACCACCGGCTTGCCTTGGCCCTGCTGCAGATAATCGAGCAGTGGTTCGACGGTATGAAATACATGGCCGTCGACTGCGACGATCGAATCGCCGCCCTTCAGCCCTGCGCTCTCCGCCGGGGAACCGGCAACGGTCTGGTCTACACCTATAGGGCCGTGCGCGTATTCAAGGAACAGTCCCGTCTGGTTCAGTTCCAATCCGCTCTTCGCGGTCTTGCCGGGGATTTGCAGCGCGGTCTGAATCGTCTGGCCGCCTCGCTCGACGGCCACGGGTAAAGTCTGGTCGGTACTGTCGCGCGTCAGATCGATGACAGCTTCGAAGTCCGGATTCTTCACGTTTCCGAGTTGACGGAACACATCGCCCGGCCGCAGACCGGCTTGCGCTGCTGTCGATCCCGGTGTAACCCATTCCACCGTCGCCACTTTGATGTCGGGGACCTCGTTGATCCAGCCGAAATAAAGCAGCATCAGCACAAAGGCGAGAATAAAGTTCGCAGCAGGTCCAGCCACGCCGATCAGCATGCGCTGCCAGCGCGGATGCGCATTGAAAGCCGCCGGATCGTCGATCGGCGTATCTTCGCCTGGATTCTCGCCCGTCATCTTGACGTAGCCGCCAAGCGGCAACAGGCAGACCTTGTAGTCGGTATCGCCATGTTTGATCCCAAACAGGCGCGGCCCAAAACCCACCGAGAACGACTCGACGCGGACACCGCAGAGCTTGGCCACGGCAAAGTGGCCAAACTCATGCACGACCACCATGATCCCGATGAGAACAATGAACGCAAAAGCTGAGACTAAGAACTCGTGCATATGTTTAGGGACAGATCCTTAAGCCCGCACTTCCCCTAGCAGCCGGTTCTTGCCTCGGCGCCGCAGTGAACGCATCAGCCATTTGACGCGCTTCCTTATCCGCGGCGAGCACACCGGCAATCGTGGTCGGGTGAGCCTCTGGGGTAGACGCGAGCACTTTTTCAATTGTACGCGGGATTCCGCCAAACGGAATTCTCCGCTCCAGGAAGGCCTCTACCGCAACCTCGTCGGCAGCGTTCAGCGCAATGCAGTGCGCCCCACCCTTTTCCGCCGCCTCATAGGCCAGGCGTAAGCAAGGAAAGCGTTTAAAGTCCGGCGGTTCGAAATCCAAGTGGCTCAGCGCGGCCAGATCGAAGGTCAGATTCGACGCCGGCCGCTCCGGGTACGCCAGTGCGTACAAAATCGGCAGCCGCATATCCGTGACCGAAATCTGCGCCAATATCGAGCCATCGACGTACTCCACGAGCGAATGCACGGTGGACTGGGGATGCACGATAACCCGCACCTGCGACGGCGGGACGTCGAAGAGCCGGCACGCTTCGATGACCTCGAGACCCTTGTTGAGCATTGTCGCCGAGTCGACGGTGATCCGCCGTCCCATCACCCATGTTGGATGCTTGAGAGCCTGCTCGGGAGTGACCGACTCGAATTGTTCCAGCGGAAGCTTGCGGAAGGGCCCGCCCGAAGCCGTGAGCCAGATCGTCTTAACTTCTCCATGAGTCCCGACCCGCAAACATTGATGCACGGCGTTGTGCTCGCTGTCGATCGGCAGGATAGGCACTTTGCGCTCGCGCGCTGCCGCGGTAAGAATCTCACCGGCCGCCACCATGCACTCCTTGTTCGCGAGTCCCACCGGCTTGCCTGCCAGGATCGCCGCATGGATCGCTTCGAGACCCGAGACCCCCACAATGGCAGAGACCACGAAGTCGGCATCAGAACGCGTCGAGCAGGCGACCGTGCCCTCTGTTCCCCAGACAACCTCAATGCCCGTGACGCCCGCCTGCCGCAACAGCCGCGCAAGATCGTCGGCCAGTTCCTCACTGGCCATCGAAACCACTTTGGGCCGCCAGCGAGACGTCTGGGCAAACGCTTCGTCGACGTTCCGCCCGGCAGCGAGCGCCGTCACGGAGTAGCGCTCCGGATACTGCTCCACAATCGAGAGTGTGCTTTGGCCAATCGAACCCGTTGAACCGAGAATGGCGAGCCTTTTCAAGAACCTCGTTGCCTCTCTTTGATTATCGCCGAGCCGCGACCTCAAGTTTGTGCGCCAGGCTTCAGCGAATCACCTGCGCAAACCACAGCACGGGCGCGGCCAGCAGCAGCGCGTCAATGCGGTCGAGGACACCGCCGTGTCCGGGCAGCAGGCTACCCGAGTCTTTCACGCCCGCGGACCGCTTTAGAGCCGACTCCGCCAGATCGCCCACTTGTGCCGCGACATTCACCACTACTGCCATCACCAGCCAGTACCACCACACCTCATCGGCAAAGGAGAGCTTGGTGAAATTCCACTGCACCAGTTGCAGCGAGAGCGCGTACAGGCCCACCGTGACCAGCACGCTGCCCAGTACTGAGCCAATCGCCCCGGCCCAGGTCTTGTTGGGGCTGATCGAAGGCGCCATCTTGCTCTTGCCCCACATTCGCCCAGTGTAGAGCGCAGTAATGTCTCCCGCCCACACAACGAAAAGGAGAAACACGATCAGGGACGGTCCATTCGACTCCTCGCGCATTGTGGGAATCGCCAGCAGCGTCAGCCCCACATAGCACAGTGCGAAGATCGAGGAACAGGAATCGACCAGCACGCGTTCGACAGGCTTGCGAAAGGTACAGCAGGCCAGCAGGCTCAGGCCCAGTCCGCTCAGAATCACCAGGGTCTGGTCGGGCCATTGGTAGTTACCCGCAAACAAGGCTAAGAAAGCCGCCATCACAGCGAGACGTGGCGGCTTGGCGCCACATCGTTCCGCGAGGCCCAGAAACTCCCACCCTGCGAGGATCGCCACTGCCGTGACCACAATGGTGATCAGCCATTTTGGCCCGAAGAAAACCAAGGCCAGCGCCAAAGGCGCCAAAACCGCAGCAGTTACAATTCGTCGCATTCAGGGATGAGGATACACCGCGCAGCGAGATCAGCAAGTTACCGAGGGACAGCAGGTTCGGACCCAGTGTTTGACCATGTTCAGCGCGTCGGCCATTCCCACTTCGGAATGTTGAATTTCGTCTGGCCGGCAAGGGTCGTTTCGCCGAATGATTTCTCTAGATGCAGACGAGGGCAGCCTTCCAGCTTTTCAAGCGACTCAATCAGCGATGGTGAATGCGACACAACGATGATCTGCGTGCGTGCGGCTGCAAGGGCGATCAAACGAGCGAGTGGCGGCAACAGGTCTGGATGGAGGCTCGTTTCAGGCTCGTTGAGCACCATCAATTCCGGAGGCCGAGGCGTGAGAAGCGCCGCCGTCCAGAGAAGGAAGCGCCCATGCCAGATGAACTCTCTCTTAATCGCCGGATCGAGCGGAAACGCCAGTTGCGCAGGCGGAGGGTAGCCGAGGTCAATGCAATAGCTGAAAGGGGCACCCGCAAAGCCAACCTTCAAACTCACTGCTTGCTGTCGACGCGTTCCTTCCACTTCGTGTTCGCCCTGGCAAACGCTGCGTGCAATCGTCTCCGGGCCAGCCCACAATGTCGATGCCAGCCCGCCTTCGCGAGCGAGCGAACCGACGACGGTGTTGAGAGCTGCATCGGCTAGCAAGCGCAACGCTCGGTACAAGCTCCACCAGTAACTAGGTTCAGTTTCGCAAGGGGAAGGACGATGTTGCGTAGCGAACGATAGCCCGAAATCGCGAGCGTTTGAAGCATGAAGGAGGATAGCAAGCAGAGAGTCGGGTTCACCCAGCCGCGATCTTCATCCGCTCGGGGTCTTCCTCGACCTCGCCGCAGCTTTCACCGATGCCGCCAAAGCGGCGCTCGCGCTGCTGAAATGCAGCGATGGCCTCGAGCAGGTGAATCCCACGGAAGTCCGGCCACAGCCGATCCGTCACGAAGATTTCGGCATACGCAATTTGCCACAACAGATAGTTCGACACCCGCATCTCGCCCGAAGTCCGGATTAGCAGGTCGGGGTCCGGCATGTGCGCCGTATAGAGATGCCGATGAATATCTTCCTCGGTAATGCGGTCCGGCGCGATGTGCTTGAGACGCATCTCGGCTGCCAGAGCGCGAAACGCATCCACCATCTCCGAACGCGCGCCGTAGTTCAGCGCCAGGGTCAGAGTGGTGCCCGTGTTGCGCGCTGTCGCCTCCTCGGCCCAGCGCATCTTATCCTGCACCTCGTTCGGCAGATCGTGCGTGCGCCCGATATAGCGGATGCGCACGTTGTTGTCCATCATGCGCTGCACGTTCGATTCGAGATAGCTCTTCAGAAGCCGCATCAGGAAGTTCACTTCTGCGCGCGGCCGGCGCAGGTTGTTCTCCAGCGAAAAAGCGTACAGGGTCAGCCAGGGCAGTCCGATCCGCGACGCTGTCTCCGTCACCAGCTGCACGCTCTTGGCGCCCTGCTGGTGGCCCAGAAACCTTTTCAGAGAACGGCGTCCGGCCCAGCGTCCATTGCCGTCCATGATGATGGCGACGTGATCGGGAAGGCGTTCCGCCTTGAGAGTGGCATACACGGCGCGCTCCTCGACTGTGAGCTCATCGATACGCAACGTGCCTGTTAGTTGCAACGGAATCGCCTCGTGAGTGCACCTGCGGAGTCCGGGGCGGCGCTGAAATGCATGGACAATTGCAAATCGAAGTTGAGCGCCCCATCCAGACGGAGGGCCGGTTCATTGAAATAATACGGAGACCCGCGGCCTCCGGTGCCATTAAATCCTCGGCACCATCGAACCTAGCACATGCGCAGACCCGCCGCAAACGCCTAGGCGCACAACCCAGAATCGGAAGTGCCCGCGCAGCACGGAGTACGCCGGCGCGACCACTGGAGACCCCACGAACGCGTCCTGCTTCGTGGGGTGGAAACGCGCCGTTGGGGGTGCTATGCTGTGCGGCGCCGGTCTGTGACCATGTCCCGCAGCGATCCGTAGATCAGTGTGCGGTGCAGCGAGTCCAGGTGCGGCAGGAGCGTCGCAATCTCGGCAAGCAATGGGTCGGCCAGAATGGCTGCCACTTCCTCGTCGCGCCGGCTGCGGGAGTCGCGTACGAGCTGGCTCATGTCGACCTCGAGTGCGACCGCGAGACGCTCCAGCGATCCCAGCGTAGGGATTGCCTTGCCGTTCTCGATCTTCGAGATGTAGGTACGAGGCACCTGCATGCGGCCGGCCAACTGGCGCTGGCTGAGGTGCCGCGCACGGCGAATCTCACGCACCTGAGCGGCTACCTGCAATCCAGCCTCAGCCGAGGCGGGAACAGGCATGCTCGTCACCAGTTGAGGAGTTAAGGGAGCCGGCTCCTCGATATCGAGGGGCCTGTGACATTTTCTGCAAAGAGAGGTGCTGGGTCTGAACTGCACTAACTTGCAGTGATCACAACGCAGAACTTCTCTCGTCTCCACACTCGGAAGGGTGGTAGCCATCGTAGGGTTGCGGAGTGCCAGAGCGTGGTCTCCGCGGTGCCTTTTCGCACCGTGAATGGTGTTACTTTGGGGGAGGTGAACCATAATTGTCAAGTACAAACTTAGGGTCAAACCTAAGATTTGCCCATCATACTCGGAAAAACCCTAAGAAGCACGAACCAAATGCAGCAACAGGAGGTTAAATTCATGTCCGCGAAGGGCTATGGCCGCGACCAAGCCTGGCAGCTGTTGACCGAGTGGACCCAGAGCGACAGCCTGCGCAAGCACGCCCGTGCCGTAGAGATTTGCGTCTCGGCCAGCGGCGAAGCCGAGGCTGACCGGCTGGGGCTCACCGGCCAGGCTCAAGACAAGTTCATCGAGCTCTACGCCACCACTGCCCTGCTGCACGACTTCGACTACGAGCGCCACCCCACGCAGGAAGAGCACCCTTTTGTCGGTGTCCGCGAGCTCGAGCGCCTCGGCTGGCCACAGGAGCTGCGCACGGCAATCCTCGGCCATGCACAATACTCCGGCGTGCCGCGCGTGAAGCACCTGGACAAAGCCCTGTTTGCATGCGACGAGCTCGCCGGTTTTCTAACCGCCTGCGCGCTGGTCAAGCCCACCAAAGCGATTGCCGATGTTGAAGTTGCGAGCGTTCGCAAGAAGATGAAAGACAAGGCATTCGCGCGCGGTGTGAGTCGCGACGATGTCATCCAGGGCGCAGCCGAGCTGGGCGTCGATCTCGACCAGCACATCGGCTTCTGCCTCGAAGCGATGAAGAAACGGGCCGGGGAGATTGGGCTATAGGCCCCGCGATAGCACGCCCCCTCAAGCACTTGAAAGACGCTCTGATTCGCGTGCGCCAGGTCACCTGCCTCCAGAGCCATTTTTGCGCTAGGATAGCTGCACCGCCGGACCTTCAGGCCGAGAGAGGTTCCGTATGATGCGCTTCAAGTACATCCTCGCTGAGACTGCCAACGGAGTTCGTACCCTCACCCTCAACCGGCCCGAAAAGCGCAACGCCCTGAGCCCCGAGCTGATCGACGAGCTGACTGGCGCTCTGCACGATGCCGCCGAGTGCAGTTGCGGTGTCGTCATTCTCACGGGAGCCGGCCCGGCCTTCTGCGCAGGCCTCGATCTCGATCACCTGGCCACGATCTCCGCCAAGACACCCGAGGAGAACCGCCGCGACTCCGAGAACGTTGCCCTTGTCCTCCGCACCCTCTACGAGTTTCCCAAGCCGGTCATCGCCGCCGTCAACGGCCCGGCGATCGCGGGCGGCATGGGCCTGGCCACCATTCCCGACTTCACTCTGGCCGTGCCCGAGGCCAAGTTCGGCTACACCGAGGTCCGCATCGGCTTTGTGCCCGCTATCGTCGCCTCGTTCCTGCTGCGCCAAATAGGGGAAAAGCGCACCCGCGACCTGCTCCTGACCGGCCGCCTGATCAAAGCACAAGAAGCGCTCGATCTGGGCCTCGTTACGCAGATCGTTACCGCGGACCAGCTCATGTGCACCGCCAAGGCCCTTGCGCAATCGCTCCTGCAAAACAGCCCGCAGGCGATGCAGAGCGTGAAGAGGCTCCTGGCCAAACATGCCGCCCGCCGCCTCGACGAAGAACTCGCCGATGCCATCGAGGCCAACGCTTCACAGCGTGCCACCGAAGATTTTAAGGAGGGCGTCCAGGCGTTCCTGAATCACAGGCGGGCGGTCTGGCCCAGCCTGAGGCCTCCCGGACAAGCGGCAGACTAGGGCTCCATCGGCCGCCGCGCACCCCACCGCCCGCCCTCGATCAGGCGCTCCTCGCCGGGCCTGCTTTGGTAGTCATAGACCCAGCAGGTGAATCCGCCGCCCTCGATCAGTGTCACCAACTGCTCGATCCGTGCGTACTCTGGACCCTCGTAAGCATCCAGCCTTCGCAGGATTTCCACGTCCTCCGGCAGTTCGTAAACAACCCCGTAGATCATCCCCGCCGACGCAGGATCGATCACTGCACCCGGATATCCGCCAAGATCGTAAAGCTTCCCAAACAGGAATCCTTCTCCGGCAAACCGCAGCCTCTCTACCACCCGCGCGATCTCGCGCGGCGCAAGCCCTGGCTGCAGAGTGCCGTAGGCAAACAGGTGCCGAATCGGCTCTGTCGGTGTTTCGGGGCGAACCAGGATCGGCTCAGTCATCGGTCTCGAGCCAAGGTTTACAGCGGATTCTTCGCTCTTAACTCTGCCACAATCTCCGCCGCCGCCTGCCGTGCTCTGTCCGCCTGGTCCGGCGGAAAACTGATCGCTCCCACGCGCGCATGACCGCCGCCACCATAGCGCTCGCAGATTGCAGCGAGGTTCACCATCTTCGCGGGATCGGCCTTGGTCCACGGATTCGAGCCCACCGCAACCTTGGTACGGAAGCTCGACTTCGACAGCCCGATCGAGTACGTGGCCTGCGGATGCAGGTAGTACGGGATGAACTTGTTGAAGCCTTCCATCGGCTGATCGGTGATGTCGAAGAAGATTGTGCCGTCGCGCTCCTCGCTTCGCTGCCGGATCAGTTCGATCGCACCGCGGTGACGCTCTAGCAGCGGCTGCAGCAAGCTCGCGACAAACGGCTGCCCCAGCACATCGGCCAGCGGCATCTCGGTCAGCAGTGGAATCAGTCGCGGGATGAACGCCGGGTCCTGCGTTGACTCGATAATCAGCGTCAGCTTCATCGCCGGCGCCGCCATCTCCACGGCAGCCTCGGGGCTCTCATACTGCGCCCCGTCCACGATGTTGGCCCAATGGATCATGTCGGCCATCGGCTCCGTCTTGAACCCAAATTTGGCCGACGCGACATCCGCAAGAAACTTGGTGCACGAGGTGTAGGCCGGATCGAAGAACTTGTGCGCGGCGCACACCGGGTCCTTCTGACAGGCTTTGAAGTGTTCCTGGTCCTCTGGCGTCAGAAACGCCGACAAATGATGATCGAACCACCACGTGATCCTGGGTGACGCCGAGTACTTGAAATCGACGATCGCATTCTCATCGCCCGTGAACTCGCTCTCGTCGAACAGTGCACCCGCGCGGTGAACCAACCCGTGATAGGAGTAGTCAGCGGAGCCCTGCGCAATGCATTCGCGATGAAACCGCGCGAACAGGGAGGCTGAGCAGGCCCCATCGAAGCACTTGTCGTGATAGAAAACGCGAACTTGCAATCCCCGCTCCGAACAAAATCCGGTCAAGCCGGAAGATTAAGAATCCTGCCCAGGACTCATTGTGTCAAGGCACGATGGGTACCGCCGTAAGTAAATGTACCGCCTTGTGTGATAAGGGTTTCGCCGGTCCGCAGCCGTGGTTCAGTAGAATTCAGTTCGATGGAGCCGCAGACTCATCTCCCTGCACCCGAGAGTCCGCAGGGTGCTAGCGAAACACCACCCCCGCCCGCATTGGCGACTCCCACCCCAGGTTCCGCACCCGCGCACGACTTCTCCTCAATCTTTCTGGGCAGCCAGGGACTGCGCTGCGGCTGGTCGGCGCTGCTGTTTGTCGGGCTCTACTACCTGCTGTTGTTCGTCTTCTCCATCATTGCTGTATCTCTCGATCCGACCCTCGCCAAAGGGGAATTCGCTCCCGTTCCAGCGCTCATCTCCGAACTTGTCCCTCTTGCGGCCATCCTTGTTGGGGGCTTTGTCCTGTCCCGCATCGAACATCGCCGCCTGGTCGACTACAACCTCCTTGATGCGTGCAGAACCCGACACTTCGCGGGCGGCCTGCTCGCAGGATTTGCGACCCTTTCGCTCCTGGTCGCCGTGCTCGCGATCGGCGGTTGGCTGCACTTCGGAGCCGCAGATCTCCATGGCGCGCCTGTCTTCAAGTACGGCATCCTCTGGGCCTGCGCGTTCCTGCTCGTCGGCCTCTTTGAGGAGGGTTTCTTCCGCTGCTATCTCCTCTCTACACTCACGCGTGGCATCAACTTCTGGTGGGCGCTGGCGACAGTCTCGTGCCTGTGCTTTCTGCTCACAACCGGGAACGATCTCAAAGGTTCGAGCGGCGTGTTTGCCATCGCGCTGATCGGAGTCGTCCCGTGCTGGCTTGTGCACAGATTCAACCCGAGCTCTTCCAGCTTCTGGCAGGCTGCCTGGGCCACTTCCACCGCATTCGGCTACTTCCACACCAATAACGGAGGCGAAGACGCGATCGGCATCTTCACTGCGAGCCTGGTCGGATTTGTATTTTGCGTAAGCGTCCGGCTCACGGGTTCGGCGTGGTGGGCCATCGGCTGCCACACGGCATGGGACTGGGCAGAGACCTACTTCTATGGCACCGCCGACAGCGGTTTCGCGCCGCAACACCATCTCCTGACCACAACCCCTGCGGGCGACACTCTCTTCAGTGGTGGCTCTGATGGTCCTGAGGGCAGTCTCCTCGTCATCCCCGTTCTGCTGCTCCTAACGATCTTCCTCCTGATTCGATACCGCCGCACGAGTCCGGTGACCCCGAAACAGCCGCATCAGCTCGCTTCCTGAAAGGGGTCAGCGGCTGCGCTCCAGCGTATCCTGTTCCTGACCGATGTCCAACATCGAAAACACCCAGCAATCAAATAGGCAGACTCCTGCCGCAATGGCTCGCAGGCGTGCGCGGCGCTGGCTGCGAATTCTGCAGTGGTCGGCGGTTAGCCTGCTTTTGTTTCTGCTGTTGGGAGGCGCTGCCGGCGTGTTTTGGCTGCATTCCGTCGCCAAAGCTGCACTTCCTCAGCTGGACGGCGATCTGCATCTCGCCGGGCTCTCCGCGCCCGTCACCGTCCGCCGCGACGCCCACGGCGTTCCTCACATCGAAGCCATCGCGCAGGAAGATCTCTTCCTCGCCCAGGGCTACGTCACCGCGCAGGACCGGCTGTGGCAGATGGATGCTTACCGTCGCAATGCCAACGGCGAGCTGGCCGAGGTCATGGGCCGTTCTCTCCTCAAGCACGACATCGCCCAGCGCGTTCTGCAGTTCCGCAATACCGCTCAACGCATCTACGCCAACCTGTCCCCCGATGAACGCACTCGCCTCGACGCTTATGCACGCGGCGTGAACCTCTTCATCACCCAGCATCCCAACTCCCTTCCGCCCGAGTTCGCGCTGTTGCACTACAGGCCGAAGCCATGGACAGGCGTAGATTCGCTCTCCGTCGGCATGACGATGATCGAAACTCTCGACTCGCGCTTCGACGTGAAGCTCTCCCGCGAGCGCATTGCACAGAAGCTCAACAATCCGAAACTCGTCGCCAATCTCTATCCCATCGGCTCCTGGCGCGATCATCCGCCCACTGGCCAGGTGATCGATTGGAGCCAGCCCCGCCCGGTTCCGCCTCCAGTCAACAACGAGGACGATGAGGACGACGAGCCCACCAAGACGCAGCTCTCTCCCGGCACAGACATCCGCGCGCTCCGCGCGGTGCTTGGGATTGTCGATTGCGAGGGCTGCCAGCCCGGTTCCAACAACTGGGTCATCTCCGGCCAGCACACCGCCAGTGGAAAGCCGCTGCTCTCGAACGACATGCACCTCTCGCTGACGGTGCCGAACATCTGGTACATGGCCGACCTAAGCGCACCCGGCTATCATGCTGCGGGCGTCACGCTGACTGGCTTCCCCTACGTGATCGCCGGCCACAACGAGCACGTCGCCTGGGGATTCACCGCGCTCTACGCCGACGTGCAGGATCTGTATGTGGAGAATGTCCAGGGCAACAACTACCGGGGCAACGACGCACAATGGCGCCCACTCGCCGTCGACCATGAAGTGATCCACGTGCGCGGCAGCGAAGATGTCAAGCTCGCTGTGCAATCGACCGACCACGGTCCACTGCTCAACCCGATTCTCGCCGGTGAATCGCGCCCCATCGCTCTCAAGTGGCCCCTCTACGATCCCGCGCTCAACACGCTGCCTGTCTACGCGATGAACGTCGCATCGAACTGGAGCGAGTTCTCCGCCGCGCTCGGCCAGTGGTGCTGGCCCACGCAAAACGTCGTCTACTCCGACGACCAGGGTCACGTCGCCTATCACGCGGTCGGCCGCATTCCGATCCGTCCGGCAGGAATCGCCGACGTGCCCATCAACGATTCCGCGCACACTTGGCTGGGTTACATCCCCTTTGACGAGCTGCCTAGCGCTCTCGATCCTCCCTCCGGCTTTCTGGCCACGGCGAACGCGCGCGTCACCACCGACGCGACAAAGTACCCACTGAGCAACGAATGGTCCGATCCCTACCGCATCGAGCGCATCTACAAAGTGCTGCAGGGCCGCGACGGGCTCACGCCGAAAGACCTCCTCGCGCTTCAAACCGACATCTACAGCGAGGTCGATCAGGAGATGGGCCATCGCTTCGCCTACGCGATCGACCACACAGCCGGCTTAGATGATCGCCTGCGCAAGGCCGCCGACCTGATGCGCAGCTGGGATGGCCGCCTGTCCACCGACTCCGCCGCTGCTTCGATCGTCACTTCGGCGCGCGCTGCCCTACGGCCGATGATCCTCGAACCTAAGCTTGGCAACCTGGCCAACGAATACTCCTGGTCCGAGTCCAACTTCGCCCTCGAAGAAATCGTCATGCACGCCAATCCCGACTGGCTTTCTCCGGGCTTCAAGGATTGGGACGCGGCTCTCACCGAAGCTGTGCGTCGCGGCATGGAAAAAGCCAAAGCAACTGCAGACGTGAGTCACTGGAGATACGGCAGCTGGCACGTCATCGATCTCGAACATCCTCTCGCCCCATTCCTTCCATTCATCAGCCGCATCGCCGGCACAGGCCCACAGCCGTTGAGTGGCGACACCGTGACCGTGAAGCAAGTGGGCCGCGCCTTCGGCCCCTCGCAGCGCCTCACCATGGACTGGAACAACGTCGACGGATCCACAGAAAATATTGTTCTTGGCGAAAGCGGCAATCCCTACAGCCCTTACTTCCGCGACCAGTGGAACGACTACGCGAACGGGAGAACCTTTCCGCTGCCCTTCACTACCACTGCCGTCGCCGCACAAACGCAGCACACGCTGCACCTGCTGCCATGAACGAACAGAAAACAGGTGTCAGTGATCGAGAATCGGGATCGTTCGGCGCAACCCCGATACAACCAAAGTCGCAGCGCCTAATCGGCATCGCCGTCCTTCTCGCTGCCGCTCTCATCGCCATCGCTCCGCAGCTCTTCCTCGGCAACTCGTGCGGGCACGACTTCGACTTTCACCTCGTCTCGTGGCTCGATGCGCAGCACAGCTGGCGTCAGGGTATCCTCTACCCGCGCTGGGCGCCGAGTGCAAATTATGGTGCAGGCGAGCCGCGCTTCATCTTCTACCCGCCGCTCTCGTGGATGCTCGGCGCTGCCCTCGGATTCGTCTTCCCATGGAAGGCTGTCTCGATTGCGATGACGTATCTGTTCCTGGCCGGCACGGGCCTGGCAACACGTGCCCTCGCTCGCCAGAAACTCAACGAAGGCATGGCCACGCTCGCCGGCTGTGCCGCGCTCTTTTCTGGCTACGCCTTGTTCACTGCCTACGAGCGCTCCGACTTCGGCGAACTCGCCGGAGGCTTCTGGATTCCGCTGCTCTTGCTCTTCGTTCTGCGCGACCGCCTGCCCGATGCACCAATCCTGCGCCGTGCCTTCGACGGTTCGACAGTTCCATTGGCCATCGTTCTCGCCGGTGCATGGCTCTCCAACGCGCCTCTGGGCGTGATGGCCAGCTATCTCCTCGCCGCATTCACTTTCACGATTGCCGTCGCGAGACGATCCAGTGCACCATTACTCCGCGCTGCCACATCCGCGAGCCTGGGGCTGGGTCTTGCAGCCGTCTACATCCTGCCCGCAGCCTACGAACAGCGCTGGGTCGATATCCGCCAGGCCGTGAACGATCCCGGCTATCAGTTCCAGAACAGCTGGCTCTTCGCCCGCCATACCGACCCCGCCCTCGAAGAGCACGACTTGGAGCTGCTCAAGGTCTCGGCGATCGGCACAACCATGCTGGCCATAGCCATCTCCTGCATTCTCATCGCATGGGCGCGCGGTCGATTTCACGGCGCAATTCGCTGGTGGATTTCTTTGGCTCTCATTCCTTTCGCCGTTCTCCTGCTGCAGTTTCCTATCTCCAGTCCGCTCTGGCGAACCTTGCCCGAATTCCGCTTTCTCCAGTTCCCCTGGCGCTGGCTCGTCGTCGCCGAAGCGCCGATGGGCGTCTTCTTCGCCCCTGCCGTATGGTTCGCGCGCCGCAACTGGCGCGTCGCTTCGCTCTGTGTATGCGGCGCCGTATTTCTCGTCGGCACGGGCGCTGCCGCCTTCAGCTTCTTTCAGGATTGTGATGAGGAAGACGCCGTCTCCGGCATGTTGAACGTCTACCGCGCCGGAACCGGCTTCGAAGGCGCCGACGAATACGCGCCTCTTGGCGCCGACAATTCCATCGTTCCCATCGGCGTCCCCGCCGCCTGCCTGGCCGCATCGCCGTCCATCACGCTAGGCGAAGGGCCTGCAGACACCAACCCTCCCTGGAATTCCAACCAGGGCAGGTGCCTCCAGACCTTCGCGCCAGGACAAAGCGGGCAGCCATCCTCCGACGAACACTTGCGCATCGACGCCGACATCCAGCAGGCCGGCTTCCTGATCCTGCGCCTTCGCCGCTATCCAGCGTGGCAGATTCGAGTCAACGGCAGTCTCATCGATGACCTGCCGAAGCGCGCCGATGGCCTCCTCGCCGTCCCGGTGCCCCAAGACCTCAATCGCCTCACCGTAGATTGGACGACTACTTCCGACGTCCGCCTCGGGCAGGCAATCAGCTTGCTCTCTCTTCTGCTCCTCACAGCTCTATCTGTCTTCGAACGCAGGCAAAACCGCGCTCGGTTATCATTGAGATGAATGCCGAGTGACGTCCAATCTCTGATTCAGGAAGGCGCCGAGCTCACCGACAAGGCGCTGGAAGCGCTGATTCCCGGCGCTGACGTTGTTCCTGCGTCGATCCACGGTGCCATGCGCCACTCCACCTTTGCCGGCGGAAAGCGTCTGCGCCCCGTGCTGGCCATGCAAGCCGCCGCGACCATCGCCGGTGAGGTCCCGAGAGGCATCGAACGGCTTGGTGCAGCGATCGAAATGCTGCACACGTACTCCCTCATCCACGATGACCTGCCCGCACTCGACAACGACGACCTGCGGCGCGGCAAGCCGACCTGCCACAAGGCCTTCGGGGAAGCCATCGCCATCCTCGCCGGAGACGCGCTGCAGACCCGCGCCTTCGAAGTGCTGGCTGGCCTTGATTCGCCGCCAGCCGCCACCGTGCAGCTTATTGGATTGATTGCGAACGCTGTTGGCACGGTGGACGGCATGATCGGCGGCCAGGTCCTCGATCTCGAAAGCGAACACAACAGGCCCACACCCGAGCTGGTCGAAGCCATTCATCGCGCCAAGACTGGTGCCCTCATCCGCGTCAGCGTGGTCGCAGGCGGCGTCTACGCAGGCGCCACGCCGGACGATGTTGCCCGTCTTGATATTTTCGGACGCAAGGCCGGCCTCGCCTTCCAGATCGTCGACGACGTACTCGATAGGACCGTGGACTCAGCGCATCTGGGCAAAACCGCCGGCAAAGATCAGGCGACTGAAAAGGCGACTTGGCCCGCGGTCTACGGCATCGAGCAGAGCAAGCGCGATGCCTCCGCCCTGATCGATGAAGCCTTTGCCGCGCTCGCTCCTTATGGCAGCCGTGCCGATGGACTCAAGTCGGTCGCGCGCTACCTGGTTGAGCGGAAGAATTAGCTGCGAGCTTCGAGCAACAGGCTGCCTTTCATGCTCAACGAATCCGACATCCTCACCGCATTGCGCGACTGCTACGACCCCGAGGTCAAGCTCAACCTCGTCGATCTCGGCCTGATTTACAAGATCGCCACCGGCCCCGATCCGGACTCAACACCCGCATGGCCACGGCAGTGGGTCAAAGTCACCATGACCCTGACTACGCCACAGTGCCCCGCGAGCGGCCTCATCTTTGAGCAAGTCAACAACCGCCTCGCCGGGATTAAGGACATCAGCAAGGTCGACGTCGAGCTTGTGTGGGAGCCCAAGTGGACACCGCACCGCATCAGCGAGGCAGGACGCCGCACGTTGGGAATCTGAGATTCACGCCGAGAAGAAAACTACCGGCCCGTGCCCGTCAGCACCTGGCGCAGGTTGTCGCGCGTCACGTTCATCTCTTCCATCGAGCTCTTCACGCGGCCGACCATGTTTTCGAGATGGCTCACGTAGTCGGGGACCTGCTCCCACCACGTGCGCACCGTCTCCTGCTCGCCCAGCAGCGTGAGCGCGGCGCCTGCGACCGACACCGCGATGCCCGTCCGCCGTTGACCAGTCAGAAGAAGAATGCCACCGGCCACCAACGCACCACCGGCGGTAAGCCTGACCAGATCGGGCGCCTCGATCTGCGATTCAATCGCCTGTTTCGCTTGCTGGACTTTGCGCTTGGGGAGAGACACGATGCCCATGAATGGCTCCTTCTCGATCTCGCGATCTCACTTAGTATGCGTCACAAAGCCTTGGATGCATACGGAGCTCATCTGAGGAAAAGCAGGCACAAATTCCTAATCGAGATCGAAGTCCCGGAGAGGCTTGCCCTCGGGCGCGTCCTTGGCTTTGCGCATGGCTTCGGCAAACTTCTTCTCCAGCAGATCTTCCTTGTTCCGCTCCGCATCGACGGACTGCCGGAAGATCGATTCCTTGCGCTGATCGGACTCGCGCATGGCCTTGGCCGCGGTCTCCAGATCCTCGAACATGCGCTTGCGCGGCGCAGAGGTATGGCTCACCACCAGGCCGGTGGCAGCATCGATCTTCAACATCGCCCCGCAGTCGGGACACGCTACCTCAAAGGTCTTGTCTTTCGTCTTCGCCATGACACTTGCATTGTACGGCGCTGCGTCCTCTGTTGCACTGCCTGTCGTGCTACTGATTCTCCTTCTCCGCCGGATGTACATGCAGGATCGCCCGCCGATACGATGTGAGCCTCGGTGACCCGTCGTCTGTCACCGCCAGAATCACGTGTGCAACCCCTAAGCCTCTGCACGGAATCATCGGCAGCCATAGCGCGTGGCACGGAGAGTCTACGTGCACGGTCAGCTTGGGCGTGTCAGCGCCGGTGAGCGATAGCGTCGCGAGATTCCCATCGGCGAGGCCGGCTTCCGCATAGTGGAACCAATGATACGTCAGAGCCTGCCCAGCGTCGGGATCCGAACTCTGGCTTGCGTCCAAGGTGACTGAGTCTCCGGCGGTGACATCCATCTCGATCGGAGCCGTACCCGCCTGGCCGTTCACCACGGCAATCGGATTGTGGTTCGTGTGGGCAAAGTCCGCAACCGTCCAGGTCATCCGCGCCGCGAAGTCGTTCTGAAAAGCCTCCCGCCAGCGCCAGATACTCGCCTGGTCCGAGATATGTTCTTTGACATCGGCCCCCATCACCGCATCCTGCGAGGTCACGCGCGCGAACTCGTCGCCACCCTGCGTCCAGATGGGATGGGTCTCCCCATACGGCTGGCGATAGACGTAGCGTCCGCCCCATCCTCCCCAGTCCGGCCGCCGATAGGCGTTCAGCCCGTTATCGATCAAACCAAGAAACGACGGCGTATCGCCTTCCATGATGAACATGAACTTCGGGTACACCTTGCCGAGTGGGCCCTTGCTGCGAATGTTCGCATCGAGCCACTCGTTGGTGACCGTCGTGAAATCGGCCCCATCGCCATTGCGGTAGTAGAGGTCGCCACTGATCCCTGTCCACGTCGCGTAGGCGTACTCGCCGCTCGTCGGCGTCGATGGCGTCACGATGTAGAACAGGTCGGGAAACTCGCGCCGAATCCATGGACCTGCATCATCCTGGTCCGAGATCGAATACACCCGCAGCTTCGCGACAATCTTCACCAACTGCTCCGGCGTGCGTGTCGCCCGCGCTTCGATCAAAGCCTGGGCCAGAGTGTTCGCGCCTCCCCAGATGCAGACCCATAGGGGCCGCGGATCGTCTTTCTCCGCCGCCTGCACGATCGCGCGCGCGCCGTCCGAGGTCTTATCGGGGCCCGTCGCCGCCAGGCCGTACGCCGATTGGCCGGCATAGACATGCGCGTCCAGATCTGAAGCCTCGGGCCAGCCCTTGGCATGCAGAAGAAGATTTGCCCGTACCTGTCCGTACGCCGCAACGAGTTGATGCATCGTTTCGGGATGCGACGCTTTCTTCTGCCACGTCGAGGTCGTCGCGATCGTCGCCTCAATGTCAAACTCATTGGAGTACATCAGCAGCCGCACAAACGACATCTGATCGTCCGGCTCGTTGCCGATATCGCTGATGATGACAACCCGCGGCTTGCCGGCAAAGTCGTCGACATGTGTGGCAGGCAAGGACTGCGCAAAGAGTGCCCCGTTTGCCGCGCCGCAAAACGCAAAGCATGCCAAAAACGCACATCTCCTCACAGCTTTCATCGAATCCTCGCTTGAATACGAAGAAACATTCTCCACCACCGAGCTTGACTCGTGCCAGCTTCGACGAGGGACCGGGTTCCGGACCTGGCTCTCCATCTGGTGCGGCGACGAAGCGAACATGACAAAACCGTCACCGGCTAGAAGTTTGATTTCACAGCGGATCGAACATGACCGAATCTTCATCGGATTCACGCTGGACTGATACCCGTCACACGCCGATAGGACCACTACGGGCCACATGGAGGCCTTTTCAACTATGGTCACAGGCGTATCCGCAAGCACCTCACCCTACAACTCGTCGATCGCTGAGCAATCCACCCATAAACCCGCTCCGGCCCCCTCGCAGTCGAGCGTTCCACAGGACTCGGTGACTCTGAGCAGCGCTGCGCCGAAGCCCCCTGCCTCTTCGGGTGATGTCGACCACGACGGCGACAGCCACTAAACCATTCCTACAACCTCAACTCAAGCAAAAGCCCTGCTCACGCGAGCAGGGCTTTTGCATTTTCTCAGACTGCCGGAACGATCAGTGCTTCTGTGGCCCAGCCGAGGCAATCTTGGCTTCGGCCTCTGCGATCACCCGCAGCGCCTCCGTGTAGGCCTCTTCACTCTCGCCCGCCTCTTTCCACTCCTCGTGCCCGCGATCGAGCTGCTTCTCCGCGCGCGCTACGTCGATCTCTTCGGGCTTCAGCGCATCGTTCGCCAGGATCGTTATACGGTTGGGCAACACTTCCACAAAGCCCCAGTTCACGTTGTAGCGCTGCCCATCCTGCTCGCCGCCGTGCACGATCACATCACCCGCGCCGAGCAGCGACACCAGCGGAGCGTGCGCATAGAGCGGTTCCAGGTAGCCGGTCTTGCCCGGCAGGTCGACCGAATCCGCCAGCGTCTCAAACAGCACGCGCTCCGGCGTCACCAGCCTCACCCGCAATTGATTGGTTGTCGTGTCCATATGAATCCCTTCAGGATTCAAGGGAACAGGGACTCGAGAATAGGGAATAGAAAAAAGCCTCAGAATTCCGCATTCGCATGATCGTTACTGTTCCCTATTCCCTATTCCCTGTTTCTACGCAGTTGCCTTCAATTCCTCGGCCTTCTTCAGCACGTCTTCAATCGCGCCCTGCATATAGAACGCCTGTTCCGGCACATCGTCGTACTTGCCCTCGATAATGCCCTTGAAGCTGCGCACCGTGTCGGCGATCTTCACGTATTTGCCGGCGATGCCTGTGAACTGCTCGGCCACGTGGAACGGCTGCGACAGGAACTTCTGCACCTTACGCGCCCGCGCCACTGTGAGCTTGTCATCTTCAGAAAGCTCGTCGATGCCCAGAATCGCGATGATGTCCTGCAGGTCTTTGTAGCGCT